>PLTF01000054.1 GCA_003164335.1 Fibrobacterota bacterium | reverse complement strand
GCGGCGGGGACCCACGAGGCCTCTGTGAAAAGATGAGAACCTTCAGTTCGGAAATAGCGCGAGCTTAAAATCCTAATTCCCTACAGGTTTAAAAAATCTTTCATGGGTTTTCTACCCTAAAAGAGGGCNNAAGACCCCGCAGCCCGGCTTTGCGGGCGCGGAGGCTTTGGCCAGGGGGAACCGCCTAAGCGGTTCCCCCACCAAAGGCATTTGACTTAAGCTCGGTTTCCCCACCTGAGTAAAAAAAGGCCTCATTATACCAATGAGGCCTTGATAACGATTGCAGGCAGAAATTAATTAAATGAACCGGTTGATCAGCGATTCGTAGAGCTCCTGCTTTCCGCTGATGGGATCGGGTTGGCCCTTTTTCACGGCAAGGTCGTGGGCCTGCTCGATCGTCATCGTACCCTTCTCGAAATCCGCTCCCGGACCCTTGTCGAAGGAGGCATACCGGTCCTTGCGCCAGGACTTGTAGGGAGATTCCTTCAGGATGCGGTCGGCGGTAATTGCGGCGCGCGCAAAGGTATCCATGCCGTTGATATGCGCAACAAAGAGATCCTCGGTATCGATGGAGGTGCGCCGGAGTTTAGCGTCGAAATTGATTCCTCCGGGTGCAAGACCGCCGGCTTCGAGAATGACGAGCATCGCCTGGGTAACCTCGGTGAGGTCCGCCGGGAACTCATCGGTGTCCCAGCCGTTCTGGTAGTCGCCCCGGTTTGCATCAATGCTGCCGAGCGCTCCTGCATCGGCGGCTACCTGCAGCTCATGCTGGAAGGTATGGCCGGCAAGGGTCGCATGGTTGACTTCGATATTGAGCTTGAAATCGCCCAGGAGTCCGTTTTGACGGAGGAAATTGAGAACCGTCGCGGTATCGAAATCGTACTGATGCTTGGTGGGCTCCATCGGCTTGGGCTCGATGAGGAATGTTCCGGTAAAACCGTTTTTGCGGGCATAATCCCGAGCCATGGTGAGGAAGCGCGCCAGGTGGGCGGTTTCGCGTTTCATGTCGGTGTTCAGGAGCGACAAATACCCTTCGCGGCCTCCCCAGAAGACGTAATTGCTGCCGCCGAGGGCAATGGTGGCGTCGATTGCGGTCTTGAGCTGCGCACAGGCATGCGCCACGACGTTCCAGTCCGGATTCGTGGAAGCGCCGTTCATGTAACGCGGATGGCTGAAAAGGTTCGCGGTTCCCCAGAGCAGCTTCACGCCCGACAATCGCTGTTTTTCCTTTGCATAGTCGACCATTCCGGCGACCAGCTTTTCCGATGCGCCGATGGAATCGCCTTCGGCAATGAGATCGAAATCGTGGAAGCAGTAAAAGGGAATGCCTATTTTGGTCATGAATTCGAAGGCGGCATCCATCTTATCGCGCGCCTGCTGCTGCGGGTCGGATGCTGCGTTCCACTCCCAGGATTTGGTGGGAGCACCGAACGGATCTCTGCCGTCCGAGCACAGGGTGTGCCAGTATGCCATCGAAAACCGCAGGAGATCCTTGAGGGATTTCCCGCCGACAAGACGAGTCTCATCGTAGTATTTAAACGCGAGAGGATTATCCGATGAGGGTCCTTCGAAAGAGATTTTTTTGATAGACGGGAAGAATGCCTTGTCCCCGGTTATCACTGAAAGCGCCGGCAGGGTCGTTGTCATGGTTCACCTTTCTTTTACTTAGAGTTGAGGCTGAATATATGAAGCAAAAAGGTTAAGGTCGATTGTTACGGTTATGCCGGTTTTCGCTGCTTCTCCATGACATCCTGCCAGCGGGCATAGGCGGCGGTATATTGAGGCCCCATTTTCGTATCGGGTTCAATGGAGGTTTCCCGGGAGAGTCCCTTGAAGGCGGAAGGAAAATCGGGAAAAACACCGAGCCCCTTTCCTGCTCCGCGGGCTGCACCCTGGGCTCCATCGGTGGCGTAGAGCTCGATAACCGCTCCCATGGTTCCGCCAAGAGTATCCCTGAATACTTCGCTCAGGAACATATTTGCGCGTCCGGCGCGAATCCGCCGGGCTTTCACGCCCATGCGCTCCATAACCTTGACGCCGTACTGGAGGGCAAAGGCAATCCCCTCCTGAACCGCCCGGCAGATATGGGCTTTAGTGTGGCGGTTGAAATCGATTCCGTGGAGCGAGGCGCCGATATCCTGGTTGTTCAGCATCCTTTCGGGACCGTTGCCGAAGGGAACCATGCAGAGGCCGTCGCTTCCGATCGGGACGGTGGCCGCAAGCCGGTTCATTTCTTCGTAGGTCATGGTTTCTCCCAGAAGCCGCTTCGTCCAGGCGTTGGCGATACCCGTGCCATTGACGCACAATAATACACCGAGCCGGTTCTTCTGCGCCGAATGGTTGACGTGAGCGAAAACATTCACGCGTGATGCGGGATCCACGGCGAGCGTATCGCTGACGCCGTAAATCACTCCCGAGGTCCCCGCCGTTGCGGCAACTTCGCCGGGTTCGAGCACATTGAGCGAGAAGGCATTGTTCGGCTGGTCGCCCGCGCGGTAGGTGACCGGCGTACCGCGGTCAAGCCCGAGTTCCTCGGCGCCTTCCTGCGAAAGCTCTCCCTGGATGCCGAAGGTCGGTACGATATTCGGCAGGAAATCTGCGGGAATGCCGTAATAGTCCATTACTGCGGCGGCAGGTTTGTTCTCGGAAAAGTCCCAGAGAATGCCTTCTGAAAGCCCGCCGATGGTGGTCGTGGCGTTTCCGGTCATGCGATAGGCGATATAATCGCCGGGAAGCATGAGCTTGGAGATCTGGGAGAATATTGCCGGTTCATTATCCTTTACCCACTTGAGCTTGGAGGCGGTGAAATTGCCCGGCGAGTTCAGAAAGCGCCATAGACACATTTCGGGACCAAGATCCTTGAATGCCTGATTACCTATTTCAACGGCACGGCCGTCACACCAGATAATGGCAGGGCGCAGTGCTTTTCCGTTCTTTCCCAGGAGCACGAGCCCATGCATCTGGTAGGAAATTCCAATGGCGGAGATGTTCAACGGACCGACGAGTGCCGCTTTCGCGGTTGCGGTCCGCACGGCGGTACAACAGTGTTTCCACCACAGGTCCGGATCCTGTTCGGCCCATCCGGGATGCAGTGCACCGATCGGCATTTCGTGATCGGGTACCGTTGCCGCGCCTATGCAGCGACCGGTTTCAGCCTCGATGACGGACGCTTTGACAAAAGAACTACCTATATCGACACCTATAAAATGCATACGGATTTTCCTTGCCCGATTAGTGTGCGTAATTTAACCAAAAAGATAAAATAACTGGAGGATAATCGTGATACAATGGCGTTAAATTAAATCCTATGCAACATTAATGAATCATTCTTGCTCTACCGGTCGACCATAAATTTCAGAAGCCTGGGCGTTTTGTTTTTTTCCTGCAGGCGGAGGAGATAGAGGCCTTGCGCCGGAGGATGAAATGACAGGGTGGAGGGGCCTGACCCGCTCGACGACCAGACCACCTTTCCATCGGGCCGGATGATGCTCGCCTGCCAGGGCGCTGCATCGGTGAAGGTGATCCGATAGCTGACAATGCCGATGCCGGTTGCAACCGCAGAGGCAGTGACCTGCGGCCCGGTTGCCGGCGATACGCCTCCCGTTACCATTATTGAAGCCGAATCCGCGATAGCGGCCGAAGAGTTGCCGACTTCAATTGTCCAGCTGCCGTTCCGGGTGGCATACGCCTGCTTGCCGGCATTCCAGAAAGCAAGCGATCCGAAGGGCAGCGCAAAGCTGACGGTAGTCTTAGCGCCCTGGCCCAGGGTCACCCGCTTAAATCCTTTAAGACGCCGTGCCGGTCCGGAAGGGTCATCGTTGTGTACGTAAAGCTGAACGACCTCACTGCCGGCGCGGCTGCCGGTATTGGTGACGCCGACCGTTACTGTTGCGGTGTCGCCGGGAGCCAGGGTGGCGGGTCCAACGGTCATAGGCCCTAGTGCAAAGGTAGTGTAGCTCAGCCCGTAGCCGAAAGGGTAGAGCGGCGTTTTATCGAAATACCAGTAGGTGCGATTGTGGGAAATGGTGTAGTCCTGCATGCTCGGGAGGTCGCTTGTCGCGGCAACCCAGGTTGCGGTCAGCTTTCCGCCGGGATTGTAATCGCCAAAGATGACGTCGGCCAGTGCGGTTCCCTGCGATTGTCCGCCGAACCACGCTTCGACAATAGCGGGGAGGTGCGCCTGCGGCCAGGTAATCGTCAGCGGATTCCCGTTGACGAGAACGAGAATGACCTTCGGATTGACGGCATAAACCGCTTCGATAAGCTGTTCCTGGCTGCCGGGAAGGTTAAGGCTCTGCATGTCGAGCCCCTCCGTGGCAACGGTCTGGTCGGTGCCCATGACCATGACGACGGCATCGGCCTGCCGGGCGGCGACCAGTGCGCTGTCGAAGGCAGCGGTATTGGCGGGGCCGGAAATCGTGCACCCCTGCACATAGGTAACCCGGCCCGCTCCGAGTTTGCCGATTATTCCCTGAAGCGGGCTTACCGACGATACCGGCGTTCCGCTGTAGTCGCCGAACTGGCAGACCGCGGCATTGGGCCCGATGACGGCCAGGTTGCGGACTGCCCCGGTATCGAGGGGCAGCAGGCTGTCGTTCTTGAGCAGCACGATCGATTCGTGCGCGGCGGTGAGGGATAGTTGCTTCCGCAAACTGTCCGCTGCGCCGCCGGGTTGCAGCGAGTTATACGGGACAAGGCCGGATGGATCGAACTCTCCAAGACGCATGCGCTGGGTGAAAATTCGCACCGCGGCGCTATCGATATCACCGGCAGACAGGTACCCGAGTCTGGTTTCCAGCGCAAAGGGAAGATACTGCTGAAAGGTGCTGACACAGCAGAGATCGCATCCCGACCGGCAGGCGACGACCGCCGCTTTTGCATAAGAATCGACATAATGGTGGTGCTGGCAGATATATCCCACGGCGCCGCAGTCCGATACAACAAATCCGGTGAACCCCCACTGTTGCCGGAGAATATTCCCCAGCAATTTCGGATTGCAGCAGCAGGGAATGCCGTTCAAGGCATTGTAGGCGCCCATGACGCACCCTGCCCCAGCGTCAACGACCGCCGCCATGAACGGTTGGAAATAGTAGTCGCGCAGGCTTTGTTCGTCGACGTTCGAGGAGATGCCATCCCGCCCGTCTTCGACGTTGTTACAGGCGAAATGCTTGGCAGTTGCAACGGTCTTCAGGTAATGGGGATCGCTACCCTGCATGCCGCGGACAAAGGCGGTGACGAATTTGCTCGTAAGATAGGGGTCCTCGCCGTAGCTCTCCTGGTCCCGGCCCCAGCGGGGGTCCCGGGCCATGTTCGCCACCGGGGCGAAATACACCAGGCCTTTGCCTTGACTCAGGTTAAACAGACGGGCCTCATCCGATACCGCCGAGGCCAGGGATTGAACAAGCGAATCGTCCCAGGTGGACGACAGCCCGATGACCTGTGGAAAAACCGTGGCGCTTCCGTCGACGACGCCGTGAAGCGCCTCATTCTGATATCCATAAGCTTTGACGCCAAGCCGGGCGATTGCGGGAGCCTCGGTTCCCATCTGGGAGATTTTCTCCAGCATCGTCATCCGCCCCACGAGGTCCGCGGCCCTGCGGGCGGCGGGGAGGTTTGTGTTGAGATAGTCGGGAGTGGCGGCGGTTGCGGCAGAGGCTATGCAGGGAAGGCAGAAAATCGCCGGGATGGAAAAAATGCGTAAAACGATGGCGAGAGGACGATTCATGCTGCAACCTCAGGAAATCAAAAATAAAATTTGATGCCGATAGCGGCAGATTCATCCAAATATCCCGACCCGTTCGTGTACCCGCCGATGATCCAGATGGATTGGCCTGCCTGATTTCCTCTTTCCCACTGGAAAATTGGAAGATTTGCATAGATTGAAGCGTTTTTAGAGATGATCGCCTCCGGGCGGAGGACAAAAATATTTACGCCTGCGGTGACCTCCTGCAGGTCGTCGTAATAATCGCCGAAGTAACCGAGGTTCAGGTAGGCGGCCGAATACCGGCCGTATATGAGATACGCGCCGCTCATGCCGTAGAGTTTGAACCGGGCGCTGTGGAAAAGAAGATATTCGATATCCGGGCTCAGGGACAGGGTCCATGCCGTGGCGTCGCCGTCGGCCGACAGGTAGTTGAACTCCCCCTGAAGAAGGTAATCGACTTTTCCATTGCCGAAGCCGAAATCGAACCCCTTGTCATTGATTCCGGCAAACATGCTTGCCTGGAGGGAGGCTGTGGCAAGGGAGATTAAAAGAAGGATTTTTTTCAGCATTTATCCCCGATTCGACCTTCCCGGATTATAAAGAATGGGTGGGCGGTGTTGAATAAAATACATAATAGGATAGAGGGCACCTCTAAAAATCGATCTATTTCGTCCTTCGACATGCTTCCTTCGACAGGCTCAGGACGAACGGAAATCATTCAAATCCGTCGAAAACAACCGTTCGTGGTGAGCCTGTCGAACCATGAACGGAATTTTTAGTGGTGCCCTGGAGGTAGTTTTGAAAATGAATAGTAATACCTTCAAAAAGGTTGGTAAGTGCTCTGGCAGGAGAACCGGGGTTAGATCAAAGGCCCTTGGTGGGGGAACCTCGCTGCGCAGGTTCCCCCTGGCCTAAAGCCGCAAAAGGCACGCGTCTTTAGGCACACCCCNNGGCCCAAAGCGGCCGGACCTCTCCGCCCGGAGAGGTGTTATAAAAGCAAAAAAGTCCAAACCATGCGGCGATGTCTGCCTCGCTTCGCTCCGCAGACGCTCTCCCCCTCCCGCAACGCTCACCTTAGGTAGAAAACAGAGGGAAAAACAGAACGCTGGAAGTAAAATCGTAGGGGCGACCCGCGATCGCCCTTCCGGCGGGAAAAGAATTTTCTTCTATAGGGGCGACCTGCGGTCGCCCTGTCTTTGACCTGGATATAGAAATTTCCGCAGCTAACAGTGGGGAGTTCTATTTCCGTTCACGGGCATTGTATCAACTATAGTTACGGCGGTGATGGTTGAAGGTCAATGAAAGGGAATAATTATGACTAACCATTTACTAATGGGCTTTATTTTATTAGTAGATTGTTACTACTCAGGTAGCTTTTCAAGAATTCGAACTCATTTGTATGGCCGGGCTCTTGACCTCTCCCCGGCCCAAGGCGGCCGGACCTCTCCCACAGGAGAGGTATAATAAAATCAACAAAATAAAAAGACCCTATTAGCCCTGAGGCTTTAACTAAATCAATTAAGAGGGGTTCAACATGTTGAACCCCTATCAGGTTTACAATATCCTTTATGTTTTTTCTACCTAATGTGAGCGTTGCGGGAGGGGGAGAGTGTTTGCCTTCAGGCAAACATAGCCTCCCCCTTCCGCAGGAAGGGGTGTGCCTGAAGACGCTTTTTGGCGGCTTCAGGCCAGGGGAAACCCGCGTAGCGAGGTTTCCCCACCAGAGGCCCCAAGAACGAGCTCCCTCCCTTCTGCTATTTTTCCTTATCCTATCTAAATCAAATCTATGAACTCCTGATCCCGAAGGAGATGGTTCGTGAAAATGAAAATTCGATCACCATGGACTTTTGCCATATTCTTCATAGTAACAGGTTCTTTAACCGGAATCGCCTCTGGAGCAGTCGCCACTGCACTCGCCGTTACAGCGTCCGCCAATCCTACCGATTCCATTGCCTATTACCGCGCCAAGGCCAATAAGAATCCCGACAATGCCGAAACCCTCTGCCGCCTCGGGAAGGCTTATTTCAAGGCTCAGGCCTGGGACAGCGCCGCTTCGATCTTCAAGAGTGCGATCGCGGTGAAGCGGGATTGCATGGAGGCATACCTGAATCTCGGTATGACCTTTGGCAGGCAGGAGAAGTGGCATGATGCGATTGATGTCTACGAACAGGCGATTGCTGTCAAGCCGGATTATGTTCCGGCCTATGGTAAACTCGGGCTGGTCTACGGCCGCCTCGGTCACTGGGACGATGCAACGGATATTTTCAATAAGGCCATCGCCGTTGCGCCACGCTCGCCGGAGGCATATCTATCGCTTGCGGTTGCCTGCGGAGCCCGGCAGCAGTGGGACAGCGCGGTCATCGCCTTTAAAAAGGCGATAACCCTTGATACCGCCGATGCCGACGCCTGGTACAACCTCGGCGTAACCTACGGAAAGCTGTCGCAATGGACCGAGGCCGTCGATGCCTACCGGAATGCAACGCGGATAAAGCCCGGTTACGGGGAGGCATTCCTGAACGGAGGTCTCGCCTGCTGTAAGCTTCACCGATGGAACGATGCGATCGCCATGCTCAGCAGGGCGACAAAAATTCTGCCGAACAGCGTGACGGCATATTATAACCTGGGCTTGATTTACGCCGGAGCCGGGGAGCGGGACTCCGCCCGCGGCATGGAGTCGGTCCTCCGGAAGCTGGACGCCGCGAAGGCGGATTCGCTCCGGAAGGCGATGGACGAACCGCAGAAAAAATCCGGGAATGGTTCCCTATGATAACGATTCTCCGGGATATTCCCCTTTGCGACCGGACGTCGTTTAAAATCGGCGGACCGGCCCGCTATTTCGTCGAGCCGCACGACGAGGATGAAATACGCGCCGCTATCGATTTCGCCCGCGAAAAAAACCTGCCGGTTCTCCTGGTCGGCAGGGGGTCGAACCTGCTCGTGAGCGACGCGGGATGGGATGGGCTTGCCATCGGGATCGGCCAGTCCTATGCCGCGGTTACCTGGCGCGGCGATACTGCGACCGCCCAGGCCGGAGTCCTGCTCGACTCCCTGGTTCTCCAATCGGTCAGGCACGGGTATGCCGGTCTCGAAGAACTTTCGGGAATTCCGGGATCCCTCGGCGGGGCCCTGGTCATGAACGCCGGGGCATACGGCACGACGATCAGCGAGACGGTGGAGCGGGTATCGTACTTCGACATTGACAAGTCAATAATAGCCGATGCATCGAGGGGGGCGCTTGATTTCGGGTACCGGTCGAGCATTCTGCAGCGGAAAAAAGTCGTGGTGCTCGGCGCTGTCCTGAAATTCCTGCCCGGCAACCGGAACCGCCTTCTTGAGGTGCGCGGGGAGGTACTTAACAAAAGGAAAGCACGGCAGCCGCTCTACCTGCCCAACTGCGGCAGCGTATTCAAGCGCCCGCCGGGTCAATTTGCCGGCCTGCTTATCGAGAAGGCCGGGCTCAAGGGCTTTCGCTTCGGCAATGCCGGTATTTCGGAGCAGCATGCTAATTTTATTGTCAACTTCGGCGGTGCGCGGGCCGCTGAGGTCCGGCATCTCATCGTGGTCGCCCAGCAGCGGGTGTACGAGCGATTGGGGTTTCTGCTTGAGCCTGAGGTTATTTTTGCCGGGTCATTCGAAGAGCCGCTGTTCCACCCGTGATAGGCAGCCGCGGTCGTACCTTCTACCGGAGAGCCGGAGGTTGTTGTGATATCCGTCAGTAAATTCGTCACCGGACCGCTGGAAACCAACACGTACCTTATACGGAATGAATCCGGGAAGGGCCTGGTTGTGGATCCTTCATCCGGGTGCGCCGACCTCCTGCAGCAGGTCCATGAGGAAGGTATAACGCTTGAGGCGATCTTCCTTACCCACGCCCATTTCGACCACATTCTCGGGATACCGGAAATTCTGGAGGCACTAGGCAGCCTGCCGGTCTATGTTCACGCCGACGATAGCAGGGCACTTTCGGACGCGGGCCTGAACGGATCGGAGTGGTTCGGGCAGCCCTTTACTTTTATCGGGCAGAGCACCATAATCACGGAGGATTTGCAGCGAATCGGGAGTTTCGACATCCGGGTTGTCCCGGTGCCCGGGCACACGCGCGGCGGTTGCGCACTGCTTATCGATAACTACTGTTTTTCAGGAGATGTCCTTTTTGCCGGATCCGTAGGGAGGAGCGACCTTCCGGGCGGCAACGGTGCGGACCTTATTAAAGGAATAAAAAGCAGGCTCCTGACTTTGCCGGATTCTACGGTCGTCTGTCCCGGCCATGGCGGAAGAACCACTATCGGCAGGGAAAAGGCTCATAACCCCTGGCTGCAGTAGCCCTTCGGACACCTTGCTGAAACGCACATCAAATATCTTGCGCAGCCTCGGTTAATGACCTATTTTGATTACATTCGTGCAGGTACCATGAACAACTAAATTAAGGCTCCCGATGCAATCCCTTTGAAGAAAAGAGGAGAGGGCATGATTCAGGGTAACGGCGTGCATAAAATTTTTCAATTGCTGGGTCCACCAATCCCCTTACTGCAAAACTTTTATGGTGATCTTGCTGCGGGGCGGTATATCGTTCAGTTCCAGGCTGACGGCGTCGAAAAGCAAGCGGCGGTGCCGATCGACCGGTAACCGATTGATTGCCGGGTAGTCAGAGGCGCTGCCGGAGGGTTGGAGGATGCGACACGGATTGCATCTTCCGAAAAAAACAGGTTGTTTCCATCACCTTTACAAAGGAGCCGGCATGATTCACATAAAAAGAAAGGCCATACGGGCAGGTGTTCTATCGTTTCTCTGCCTTTCCGCTTCGCTTTTTGCAGCGGACACGCTGACGACGTGGCAGTATTCCACCGTCATTTCGCTCAACACCTCTGCTACGGGAGCAAATACCTCGTCCACCCAGTATAATTTTCCCGTACTGATCCGCCTCACCTCACTTAACGCAGCGGCTGTGTTTGCCACCGCGCGGAGCGATGGCGGCGACCTGCGTTTCACCCGTCCCGGCTCGGGCGATACATCGCAGCTTCCCTACGATTTGAACAAATACAACCAGGCCGCCCAGACGGCCATTATCTGGGTCAAGGTCGACTCCCTGCAGGGAAACAATGCGAACCAGACGATCAATATGTACTGGGGCAAGAGCTCTGCGGTAACGACCTCGGATTCGTCCAAAGTGTTTGCATCGGCTAATGGATTCGCGGCAGTCCTTCATCTGAATAAATTGAGCTCCGGAACGACGCTTTACGATGCCACCGGGCAGGGGAATAACGGAACACCCAGCGGCACCGTCACGGACACGACCGGTGTATTCGACCGGGCGGTTGCGATGCACTGCTACGGCACCTCCTCTTCATATGTCGCCGGCGATTCGATCACTATCGCCGGCCTGCTGGGATCCCCCTCGCAGGTCACCCTGTCTGCATGGGTCCGGGTCGACAGTATCGACCAGGCGAATACCTCGGCAAACGGCCATCTCTCCTGCATTATGTCAATGGGGGACTATGCGAGCCTGAATGACGCCGGGGCAACGGGAACCGGCAATGACTCCATCACGGCGGCATGGTTCGGCTCGGGAACCCAGTGGAACAACTACGGATGGCCTTCGCCGTCGCAAACCGGCACCTCGCTCAACGGTTTTTCAAATACTTCCGGCCAGGCGGCGTGGCACCAGGGATGGCGGCATCTGGCGGTGGTCATCAATCCAACGGCCGGTATTGCCAATGTTTATATGAACGGCGACTCGGTCAAGACTCTGCCGGCCGCCAATGCCCTTGCCTGGACCGGCGGTAATAGCGGCAAGAGAACCGTCATCGGGAAACACGGCGGCGGCCACGCCGGGCTGAAGTACGGAGGATCCATTTGCGAATCCAGGATTGAAAACGTCCCCCGGGCGAGCGACTGGATCAGGCTGTGCTACCAGAACCAGCAGCCCAGCGACTCTTTGACAAGCCTGAATGCACAGATTGCCGGAGTCCCGGCGCTCTCCTCGCCCACAAACGGAGCGGTGAACCAGCCGGTAGCCTTGACGCTTACCTGGGGGGCGGTCTCGGGCACGACCTCGTACCAAGTCCAGGTATCGACTGCCGCAAACTTTGCGAGTACGATAGTCAGCCAGTCATTGTCGGGAACTTCCGACCCGGTAAGCGGCCTTGCCGTCGCTACCCTCTATTACTGGCGCGCGAATGCGACCGGCACCCATGGAACGG
Source organism: Fibrobacterota bacterium (assembly GCA_003164335.1). Classification (GTDB taxonomy): domain Bacteria; phylum Fibrobacterota; class Chitinivibrionia; order Chitinivibrionales; family Chitinispirillaceae; genus BOG-1184. Next base: position 2,858 of record PLTF01000054.1, on the reverse strand, counting down.
GTTCGTGGTCCGGCGCCTGGAGCTTTACCACCGTTATACCGGCTCCGGGCCAGGCGACGCTCGCCTCACCGGCGAACGGGACGCAGAAAGTGCCGCTCAATGTCAATCTTACCTGGGGCACGGTAAGCACTGCAACCTCGTACCAGGTGCAGGTGTCGACCACCTCCGGCTTCGGGTCTACCGTATTCGGTCAATCGGGCATCGCGACGACCCTCGTCGCTGCAAGCGGCCTTGCGAACTATGTAACATATTACTGGCGTGCGGGTGCGGCGAACAGCGGCGGCAACGGCACCTGGTCTTCAACCTGGAGCTTTACAACCGTTCCGGCCACCCCGGGAATTCCGGCACTCTCATCGCCGGTAAACGGTGCCACCGGCGTGTCGGCTAAACTGACGCTCTCCTGGACGTCGGTAACCCCGGCGGCGACATCGTATATCGTCCAGGTGACCACCTCCTCGACGTTTGCGACGATTAAGATAAGCGATACCGTTACGACCACGTCGGTTGCGATAAGCGGCCTGGCCGGAACGACGACCTATTACTGGCAGGTTACCGCAGTCAACAACGGTCAGTCGGGGACTTCCTCGGTTTCGTGGAATTTTACAACGGGCATTGTTGGAGTCCTGCCGTCCGAAGAGGTATCGGCGCTCAAAACCGATTTTCTTGTCAAGGGCGATGCGATTGAATACACCGTAGCCGCTCGTGGTGAGGTTGCAATCACCTTCACCGACCTGCTCGGCAGGACGGCGCTGGCGGTAAACCGGACCATGGCTCCGGGTAGCTACAGCATGCTCCTGCGCGACTGTGCGCTCGCCTCCGGACGGTATTTAGTCCGGTTCAAGGCCGCGGGCGTCGAAAAGCAGGCGGTGGTGCTGATCGACCGTTAGGCGCGTAGTGCCCTTGTATCGGCAATGTTTTATCTTTTACCGGGGAGGCGATGGCAACCATCGCCTCCCTCTTTTTTACCGGCAGCCCGGCAGCGGGCGCTTAAATCCGGCGGTCCATGGATACCTTGCCTCTTCTTGACGAATTCATAGCACACCTGCGGCTCGAACGAACCCTGTCGGATAATACCGCAGCTTCTTACCGCTTCGACCTTGTACGGCTTGGATCGTACCTCCACCAGCAGGGACTGGCCGATTGCACCCGGGTAACGGCCGACCATCTTTCGGCCTATATCCGGGCGCTTCACGATGTGGAATTTGCCCCGGCCTCCATCCAGAGGACGCTCTCCTCGCTGCGCGGCTATTTTGCATTTGCCGTTGCCGAAGGGGCGCTGTCACTCGACCCGACTATCCTGCTGGAGAGTCCGAAGAGCGGACGCTACCTTCCCGCAGTGCTTACCATCGAGGAAATAGAAAAAATCCTTGCCGCAATCGACACCAAAAAGCGGTGCGGCACCCGAGACCGGGCGATGCTCGAAACGCTCTATGCGACCGGCATGCGCGTCTCCGAGCTCGCCGCGTTCAGCGCAGAGCACCTTCTTGCCGATGAAGGGCTGGTGCGGATTTTCGGCAAGGGTTCCAAGGAGCGGATTGTGCCGATCGGGGAGGTCGCGCTCGACTGGATTACCCGGTACCTCGAAACCGAGCGCCCGCTTCTGGTCAGTCAATCAACCGACAGCACGATTTTCCTGAATGTCCGCGGCGGAGCGTTTTCCCGGATGGGCATCTGGAAGATAATTCGGTATTATGTCAACTTATCCGGCATCGGCAGGCATGTTTCGCCGCATACCTTCCGGCACTCCTTCGCCACGCATCTTCTCGAAGGCGGCGCCGACCTGCGGACGGTCCAGGAAATGCTCGGCCATGCCAATATCGTCACGACCGAAATCTATACGCATGTCGACCGGGAATACCTGAAGGAGGTACACCGGACGTTTCATCCTCGGTTCAGGAAAAAATAACGGTACGGCATATCGGAATAGCACAAGACAACCTCAGTTCGTAAACAAGCGGAGGAGGGGAGATGAAAACGACTATTTATTGTTTCTCAGGGACGGGTAACTCCCTGAAAATTGCGCGGGAGCTCGCTGTCGCCATCGGGGAGTGCGAAGTCCTGGGAATCCCGGGGCTCATGAAAAGCCCGGCACCAGGCGCCGAAACCGAGCGGGTCGGGTTTGTGACGCCGGTCTATTTTTTCGGCATTCCCCGCATGGTGCGGCGGTTCGTCGAAAAAATAGATTTGCGAAAGGCAAAATACATATTTGCCGTCGCGACTCCGGGCGGCCGGGGCGATATCCTGCGCCAGTTTCAGGAGCTGCTCGAAGACAAGGGACAAAAGCTTGACGCCGGGTTTACGGTGAAAATGCCCGGCAATTACCTGTCGTTCTATACCGCCTCTTCCGCAGCGGAACAGAACGAAGTCTTCGCAAAGGCTTCCCGTAAACTGGAGGAGGTTGCGGCGGCAATCAAATCGGGACAAACGACGGTGGAAAAAAGCGCGCTTTTGGTCAGGCTTATCGCGGGTCTGGTCTATGGTCCGTGGCTCAAGGGCCTGCCGAAAAAAGGCGGTCGATTTTATGCGGAAGAGAACTGCAACGGCTGCGGATTGTGCGAAAAAGTCTGCCCGTCGGACAATATCTCCCTTATAAACGGAAGGCCGCACTGGTCGGACCGGTGCGAGGAGTGCTACGCCTGCCTCAACTTCTGTCCGCTCATGGCGATTCAGATCAATAAGAAAACGAAGGGCCAGGGAAGATATCATCAGCCGGATATTACGGTTGATGATATTATTGCTTTGAAAGAATAGAAGATAGAGAGTGACTATTGATAGTTAAAGCTTTGGTGGGGGAACCGGGCTTAGTGCCTTTGGTGGGGGAACCATTTACAATGGTTCCCCCTGGCCAAAGCCTCCGC
>PLTF01000126.1 GCA_003164335.1 Fibrobacterota bacterium | reverse complement strand
GCGCATGGGCGCACGGGGAACCATTATTTAATGGTTCCCCCACCAAGGGCAGGACTACTTCCCTCCGAAAGCTGCGGATTAACGCCGAAGCTTATATTTATCAGGAATGCGCCTCCTCACCAAGTTCGTCCTCGCCTTTGTTGTTTTTTTCGCACTCGCGTTCGGATGCATGCTCATCTTCTCCCTGCACGCCCAGCGCGTCATGGTGATGTCCATATCGAGCGATCTCCAGAATATCCTTCAAACCGTTCACTTTTCCTCGCAGGAGATATCCGCCGAGCACGCACCCGACCGCGATGCCCTGAGCCGGGTCATCGAGGAGGCGAAGAGTAACCCCGCTGTCAAGGAGGTCTCGATCGTCTCTTCAAACCAGGAAGTGGTGGCATCCAGCAATCCGGCGAAAATCGGAAAACGGAAAACCATTACCGGCAAGGAGATTATCGTCCGGGAGCAGTTCGGCGTTAGCGATTCGAGCGGTAAACATCTCCGGTATGAGGTTACGACGCCGATCGTACGCGATAAGCGGGTCATCGGGCTCGTCGAAACATCATTCATCGTCAGCGATTTCAATGACCTTCTGCACCGGCTCTACACCCGGAATATCGCCCTGAGCGGAGGAGCCTTTCTCGCGCTTTTCTTTCTTTCGTCCATTGTGCTGTACCGGCTCATTCAGCCCATCCGCCGTCTCAACCTCGCCGCCGAATCCATTGCCTCGGGCGACCTTTCGGTTCGGGTGAACTACAAGAGCCGCGATGAGGTCGGCAGATTGACCTCGACCTTCAACCAGATGACCGAAAAGCTGATCGAGTCCAAGGATCTTGAGGAGAGGCTTCGTCTCATGGACCGCAGGGCAGTTCTTTCGGAGACCGCTGCAACCCTGGCTCACGAAATACGCAACCCGCTGAACCTGATCAACCTTACCGCCGATCACCTTGCCCATTACTATCGGCCCGAGGACGCCAAGCAGCTTGAGGCTTATGAAGGACTCATTGCAAGCCTCAAAGCCGAGGTCAGGCATCTCAATACCATGGTCGAGGAGTTCATGGCAATCGGCAAGCCGATTCGCATAAGAAAATCCCATTTTTCGCTCGCCGAGCTCCTCGCGCAGGTTGAGCTGCTCGTTAAGCAGCAGCTGGTTTCCAAGCAGCTGTCGCTCCACTGCCTGGTGCCGCAGGGTCTGCAGCTTCATGGCGACCAGGAGCAGCTCCGGCTCGTATTCCTGAACCTCCTTCTCAATGCCATGGACGTCTCGCCGGCGGGAGGAACCGTTTCGATTTCAGCCGAGGCCGAAGATTCGGCTGTGGCAATAGCTATGCAGGACGAGGGGCCGGGTATCGATCCGAGCCACCTGGACCGGATCTTTGAACCTTACTTTTCGAAGCGCCCCGACGGCGTAGGCCTCGGCCTTGCCATGGCTAAACGGATCGTGGAAGCGCACAGCGGTTCAATCGTCGCAAAAAACCTTGAAAAGAAGGGAGCCTGTTTTTTCATCAGGCTTCCCGTGGATGCAGCATGATCAAGATTGTTCTTGTCGAAGACGACTTTGCGCAGCGTAATATCATGGCAAATATTGTCCGTGCCGAGGGCCATGTGGTTTTTGAAGCTGCTAATGTCGATACCGCCATGAGCATGATGAACGACAACGATCCTGCCGTCGTGGTAACCGACCTGAAGATGCCCGGACGCAGCGGACTCGATCTGGTCGAAGAGGTTTCACGGATGCCGCTCAGGCCGGAGGTTGTGGTCATAACCGCCTTCGGTTCCATAGAAACAGCCGTCAGGGCCATGAGGCTTGGCGCCTACGATTACCTCACCAAGCCGCTTGAACGGGACGAGCTCCTGCTCGTTATCGAACGGGCAGCGGAAAAATACCGCCTCAGGATCGACGGCCTGAGCTTCCGCAACCAGCTTGCCAACCAATCATCCCATGGTCTCATTGCAGAGTCTCAGGCCATGAAAAATGTTCTTGAAATAGTCCGGAAGGTCGCTTCCAGCGATGCAACGGTACTCATACGCGGGGAATCGGGAACCGGAAAAGAGAAAATTGCGCAGCTGGTTCATTACCTGAGTCCGCGCGGAAGCCGTCCCATTCAAAGCATCAATTGTGCGGCGTTTCCCGAAACGCTTCTCGAATCCGAGCTCTATGGATATGAGCGGGGTGCCTTCACTGGTGCCCAGGCGCGCAAGATAGGCATCATCGAGACCTCCGGCCAGAGTACCCTGTTTCTCGATGAGGTGGCGGATATGTCGCTTAACACCCAGGCCAAGCTGCTCCGAACCCTTCAGGAGAAGGAGGTCCGGCGGGTAGGCGGGACCTGCTCAATCCCTGTCGATCTGCGGGTGGTGGCGGCCACCAATAAAAACCTCGAAGAGGCAATACGGAGAGGCACCTTCAGGGACGATCTTTTCTATCGGCTGAATGTGATTCCTATTGTCATTCCACCGCTCCGGGAACGAACGACCGACATCCCCGCACTGGTAGATTTTTTTCTCGCACGGCGGGGCAAGGCAAAGCTGATCGCCCCCGAGGCGATGGCGAAGTTGACCCATTACCCCTGGCCTGGGAATGTCCGCGAGCTCGAAGCGGTCATGGAACGTACCATAATCTTATCGGCAACCGATACAATTGAACCCTCCGACCTCCCTCCCGAAATCCAGCGGCCCGAACCGGCGGAAACCGGATCAGCGCAGGAGCCGTCGTTACCTGAGGGCGGCATAGTCTTCGAAGAGTGGGAGCGGTCGATGCTGCAGAAGGCGCTCGATAAAGCAAATGGGAACGTTTCGGTTGCCGCCAGGCTATTGGGAATGACCTACCGCACCTTCCAGTACCGTGCCCAGAAATTCGGCATGATTGAAAAAAACTCCTCGACGGGTCCCGAATAATACGGCGTTGAAGTTTAACGTTTTGGTCGCCGAAATTCACCATTTGGTCGTCCTACCCCCACCTTTTCCTTTGATCCTTTAGGCACATACATTTTTGCTTTTCAATTTAATGCAAAATAGCCGTATTTATTGAAAATTGCCGATCGATACCTTTTGGTTCCGGATGGCATGGTAATTGTTTGTATTTAAGGCAGTCCCAGTGAAAAAAAGCCGAATGGCTTCTCATAGCAGTACCACACTCATTCTCCGGAGGTTTTTTATGAAGCTGTACCAAGTCCTTCTCGCAGGTCTCGTTGCATGCAGTTTTGCCATTGCCCAGGACAGTGCCGCCACCAAAGCAGCAGCACCGACCACCAAGGCGAAGGCAAAGACCGCAGTTGCCCAGATCATCAAAGGCTCAGTTGTTTCCGTTGATGCCATTGCCGGAACGCTTATCGTCACGCCCAAGGGCAAGAAGACCGACGACACCCTTTCCACAACCGATAAGACCGTTGTCCTGCCGAAGGGCAAGACTGTTGCCGATCTTAAGGCCGATGACAAAGTCACCGTTACCTACAAGACGGAAGAGGGCAAACTGGTAGCAACGAAGATCGCCCTGGCGCCTGCCGCCAAGGCAGCGAAGAAGCCGGCAGCGGCACCTGCAGCACCGGAAGCCCCGGCAACCGGTTCAACGGGTAAGTAATTCTCTAAAGCTTCAATCAATAAAAAAAGCCTGTCCGTGATTCAGTTCACGGGCAGGCTTTTTTTATTGGAGGTTTTTACTCGCCCGCGTTTGACCTCTCCCCGGCGCGAAGCGCGCCGCTTCCGAAGCGGCCTCTGCCCGCGGCTTGATCACAAGAAGAGGGGAATCAAAGGCAATTATAAAAACCGGAAGATTGCAGAACGCCCCTCCTCTCTCCTGCGGGAGAGAGGAGCCGGAGGAGAGAGGTCAAAAAGGTCTGAACTGTGATTCCCCCTGATTAAAAATTTTCAAGATCTTTTTATTTTTGCTCCCCCGAACTCACCACCTCAATCTCCACCATTTCCGTGCCCTCCGATTCAGTTATACCGATCTGATCCGCAGCCGCTTTTGAAAGATCGATAATTCTTCTCTTGGTATAGGGTCCCCGGTCATTGATCCGTACAACCACCGAGAGACCGTTCGAAAGGTTGGTCACTTTGACCATGGTATTGAACGGCAGCGTGGGATGCGCGGCGGTCAGCGCGTTCGCATCGTAGGTTTCCCCGCTCGCGGTAACATAATTGGTCTGATCTGAGGCGTAGAAAGAGGCCATGCCGGTCTGCCTGAATGAACTCAGCGGTACGGGAAGCTGAGCCGACCCTCCCTGGTTTCCTTTCGGAGGGGCTATAAGCTTCGAAGGCGCGGCGCACCCGAGGCAAAGCGCAAGTATTGCAACCGCGGCAGCCGTACGACCAGAAAAATTTTTAATTTCAGGTATGGGAGCCATGATTTTATCCCCTGGGCAGGATCAGCAGATCCTCGGCAGGAGATCGCCTGACGGAACATCGACAATCCTCCTGCTTCCGATAATGGTTTCCAGGAGAACGGGCACCCTCGTCCCGGGCTCCACCGAACCTATGATACATGCCCCTTCGCCATGCTCCATGGTGTGACATGCCGCCACCGCCGCTTCCGCCTCGTCTGCGGGGACAATTGCCACAAACCGACCTTCATTGGCGACATGGAGCGGATCGAGCCCGAGATAACTGCAGGCCCCGGCAACTTCCGGAGGCACCGGAATGGCGCTCTGGCGTACCACGATCGTAACGCCCGAGGCGGTCGCAATCTCATTGAGCACAGCCGCACATCCGCCGCGCGTGGCATCACGCAGTGTTCGGGCGTGGCTTACCGCCAGGAGCGCGCCGGCAAGCCGATGGAGACAGGCGCAATCCGAAACGGCCGTGGATGCGAAATCAAGCCCCTCGCGCGCCGCAAGGACCGCGATCCCGTGGAGCCCGATCGGCCCGCTTATAATCACTGCATCGCCAGGCCGGGCATGCGCTGCCGACAGGTCGAGCCCCGAGGGCACAACGCCGATGCCGCTGGTAGCGATAAAAATCCCATCGGCCTTCCCGCGGTCTACCACTTTGGTATCCCCACACCGGATCGAGACCCCAGCAGCTTCGCTTTCACGGCGGATCGACCGCAGAATTCGCCGCAGAATTTCGACTTTGAACCCCTCCTCGATGATCATGGCAACCGAGAGCGAGTGCGGCACTGCCCCGACCATGGCGAGATCGTTCACGGTTCCGCATACCGAAAGTTTGCCGATGTCGCCGCCGGGAAATTCGATAGGGCGTATGACAAAGGAGTCGGTCGTAAAAGCGGTGCGGCCGGGAGGAAGCGTAAAAACCGCAGCGTCTTCGAGAGGCGCTGCCGGATCGGTTCCAAGCTCGGGCAGGATAACGCCATGCAGCAACTCGTCGAGGCCCCGCCCGCTTCCATGGCTCAGCAGAATGGTTTCGATCATCGTGCGCCGCCGTATTTAAAGGCCGCGGCGCACGAACCTTCGCTTGATACCATGCAGGGACCGACAGGGTTTTCAGGCGTGCAGGCAGCCCCGAAAAGCAGGCACTCCTCCGGAGGAATCAACCCTTTGAGCACTCTGCCGCACCCGCACCCTTCAGGCATCTCATCGCCCTGCTCCTTCAATCCGTAGCGAACCGAAGCATCGAAGGCTGCGAATTCCGGCCTCAGGCGAAGGCCGCTTTGAGGCAGCATTCCGATACCGCGCCATATCGCATCGCAGGGTTCGTACACCTCTTCCATGAGCCGGCGGGCAGCCGGATTGCCGTCCTCAGGCACCACGCGTGTGTATTCGTTCTTAATCGCAACCTCGTTGCCGGCCAGGAGCCCGAGGAGGCCGCAGATCCCGGCAAGGATATCGAGTGCCTCGAAGCCGGTAATGACGCCGGGTACACCTCTCCGGATAAGAGTCCCATAGGCGCCCGCACCGACGATTGCGCTCACATGGCCGGGAAGCAGGAATCCGCTGATGCGAAGGGAGGAATCCGCAAGGAGAACATCGAGGGCCGGCGGCACCAGCCGGTGCGCGACAAAAAAGGAGAGGTTGGTTATCCCCTCGGACGCTGCAGCCTTTACCGCTGCAGCGGTTGCCGGAATGGTGGTTTCGAATCCTACGGCGGTAAACACTACTTCTCCGGAAGATTTCCGCGCGAGATCCAGGGCAGCGCGAGGCGATGCGACCACCTCGATGCCCGCTCCGGCTGCCTTTACCTGCGCAAACGACCGGCGGTTGCCGGGCACCCGGAAGAGATCGCCGAAGGTAGCAATGCAGACACCCTGCGAAACCGCGAGTTCCGCCGCCGCGTCGATATAGGCTGCCGGAGTGACACACACCGGACAGCCGGGGCCGGAGATGAGTCTGACACTATCGGGCAGCAGCTGGCGAATGCCGAGCCTGCCGATCTCCATGGTATGGGTGCCGCATACCTCCATGAGGCGGACCTCAGGGAGGCGGCGGGCGAGTCCGGCTATAGTATTGACGAGCGCCCGGGCGGCTGCGGGATCATTAAAGGCGACACTATCCATTGTTTGAAACGGCCCGGTAGAGCTCGCGGATAAGTTCGAGGTTGGCCAGGGCATCCTCTTCGTCATATTTCTGTATTGCCAGTCCAGCGTGTACCAGGACATAGTCCCCGATTTTCACATCCGGAAGCACCGCAAGATCCGCACTGGTCACGACGCCTTCGACTTCAACCTCGGCGATGGTACCCCGAATCGACCGCACCCGCGCCGGAATGGCTAAGCACATGCCTGTGCTCCCCCGCCGGCTGCCTTGACCTTTTGCAGTTCCCTGGTGATGTAGCCGATATGCGTCAGCTCCTCGTGAATAAGCTGCTCGATTTCCGCCCTGCCGCTTTCGGCGCCGACCGCTTCGCGCACCAGGGAGTAAAACACCACCGAGTCCTTTTCGAAATTCATGGCAATATTCAATATATCGAGAGATGTCCTGCAGGTCGCAGCAAGTTTCTCCATATTGGAGTTTTTGACAAAAACGTGGTTGTCCGCAGCCGCCTTGAGGTACTGCGTAATCTCCTCGGAGGGATCATAGAGATTTTCATTCAGCGCTTCGAGCGGGAGATGTTTGCGCAGTGCCGTAAAGGTCTCGATATGCTTCGTCTCCCATGCGGCAAGATCGACCAGAAGCTTCCTGATTCCCTCTCCTGCCGCGTCAGTCGCCGCCGCCGCATAAAAGGCGCGGCCATTCTTTTCAATTTCCACACCAATTCCGAAAACTTCGTCCGCAGTAAGAATCTGGTCCATACCTGCTCCTTCCGTGATTAAACTCATAAGATCTTAGAAGATCCGCAGATTTTGCACGCAGGCAGTCTCGCTGCGTCGTACTATAATATGGCTTCCGGCGGGGGAACCGGGCTTAAATCAAATGTCCCTTGGTGGGGGAACCGGGCTCAATGCATCTGCCTTTGGTGGGGGAACCATTAANNCGGAGCCGCGCAAAGCCGCGTCTCCGACTCACCCCTTCCAGCGGAAGGTGAAGGCTATGTTTGCCTTTGGCAGACGCTCTCCCCCTCCCGCAACGCTCACATTAAGTAGAAAACACATAAATGATTTTGTAATGCCTCCGGGGCTCACAATAATCATCCTACACTATTTTCAGACGGAGGGTTTTCATCTTTTCGCAGAGGCCTCGTGGGTCCCAGCCGCAGGGGGCCTATCATGAAGCACTCCTACCTCGTGCGGGTGACCCGGCTCAGCCATCTAAAAGAATTTGAAATTTTTTCTGCAACAAATCAAACACTATCATCCCGCTGCCTTTCAACCCCGGCCATGATCACCTGACCATAGGAAACCGCCTCATCTGACGGCGGCAGGAGCCGGTGCACTACCGGGGTGAGGCCATTACTTCGCAGCAGGCGGCTGGTTCGCCCGGTCAGCAGGACGTTCTGGAAGCAGCCGCCGCTCAGCGAGACGAATTCGATTTTCTGCTCCCTCGCTATTAGGGTGGCAACTGCGGCGGTTGCCTCGGCAATGGTCGCATGGAACCGCGCAGCAACCTGGGAAACCGGGCTCCCGCCCCTGAAATCGGTCCACGCTTCAAAGAGTATGCGGGCGCCATCGATGACCGCCATATCCCCGATTGCAGTAAGCGGAACCGGGTACCCGGGAAGTGTGTTCGCCTCAGGCGCCTCCATGGCCGCTGCTTCGAGAAGGATCGCCGGCTGCCCCTCGTAGCCGCGGCGGCTGCAAACCGAGAGAAGCGCGCTCATCGCATCGAAGAGGCGACCCATGCCGGAAGACCGTATGCAGTGCATCTCCCGGGAAATAAGTTCCAGAACCGGCCGTTTTTCATCGGCAGGGATTTCCGGGAAGAGCGATTGAAGCTCCCCGAAGCAGAGCTTCGGGGAAACTTCTATAGGAGAGGAAATATTTGTAATTCGCTCGCTAACCCCGGAACAGAGCTCCGGGGTTAGCGCTCGCTGTGCCTGTTCAGTTTGGCTGCCCAGAAGCGGGTAGAGCGATCCGAGGGCTGCCCGCCAGGGGTGCTCTATCGCCGCCTCGCCACCCGGAAGCAGCATGGTCGAGAGATGCCCGACTCGCCGGAACTGGTAGTTGTCGGCCCGAAAGAACTCTCCCCCCCACAGAGTGCCGTCATCGCCAAAGCCGGTACCGTCGTAGACAACGCACACTGCCTTTCCGGCAATGCCGTTTTCTGCCAGGCAGGCGGCGGCATGGGCATGGTGATGCTGCACCCGGAGGATAGGAACGCCCGGCTCAAGGATTTTTTCAAGCGGTGTGCCGGGATGCCGGTCGATAGCATAGAGAGTTGAGGGGGTATCGAGAAGGGCCTGGAGATGATGACGAATTTCGGAAGCCTGCTCCAGCGCTTCGGCATTCTCAGCACTGCCGATATACTGCGAAACATAGCAGGAATTCCCGCGCCCGACGGTGATCGTGCTCTTTAAAACGCCCCCGCAACCGATAATGCCGGTCACATCGCAGGGCGACGGCAGCGGATCGGGCACATAACCCCGTGCGCGTCTCATGAGCAGGGGCGCCCCGGCGACAATCCTGGCGACCGAATCGTCAACCCGGACCCGGATAGTGCGGTTGTGGGTGAGGAATATGTCCGCAATCCCGCGAAGTGTTTTCACCGCGGCATCATTCGCATGGACCATGGGCTCGTCCGACCGGTTTGCAGAGGTCATGACGAGCACCCGCAGTCCGGACCGGTCAAAGAGCAGGTGGTGAAGCGGGGCGCAGGGAAGCATGATCCCGTAGGTCGGCAACCGTTTTGCAACCCCAGGCGCAATGGCTATCCCCGGATTGCTCCGTTTACGCACCAGAACAATGGGCCGTTCCGGCGATTCGAGAAGCCGTGCCTCCTCCTCCGAAAGCATGGCGATTGCCGAAGCGGTTTCGAGGTCGGGCACCATGAGCGCCAGCGGCTTCTCTTCGCGGTTTTTGAGGCGTCGCAGGCGCTCAACGGTTTCGGCGCCGTCGGCCCGGCAGGCAAGGTGAAAGCCGCCGATCCCCTTGATTGCCGCAATGCAACCGTGGTCCAGGAACCCGATACAGGAAGCAATCGGATCTTCAGTGTTGAGGGCATTACCGTCGCAATCGAGGAGCGCGTACTGCGGACCGCATTCCGGGCAGCAGATCGGCTGTGCGTGAAAACGCCGTGAGGCCGGATCGACATACTCCGCCCGGCAGGCAGGGCACATTGCAAAGCCCGCCATGGAGGTATTTTGCCGGTCATAGGGGAGCGCGCCGATAATAGTATACCGCGGTCCGCAGTCGGTACAATTGATAAAAGCGTGGCCGAACCGGCGGTCGTCCGGGTCCCGCATTTCGGCAAGGCAGGCAGGGCACACTGCCGTATCGGCTGCAATGTCGACCGCCGTCACCCCCGGTGCTGCAGATTCTTCAATGGTAAATGCAGGGGGTAGAGGCCCGACCGCGGTCATATCTTTACTTTGGAGGTTCCTGACGGCGGAAAGCGGCGGCGCTTCCTGTCGCAGCAGCATGGCAAATCGATCCAGGATTTCCGGGGCGGCAAAGGCGATTATTTCGACGCCCTGTCCATCGTTTCGCACCATGCCGACTATGCCCAGACGCGCCGCGAGCCGATAGACAAACGGCCTGAACCCGACCCCCTGGACGGTTCCTCGAATATGAATGACCCGGCACCGGGGGAGATTATTGTTTGAAGGCATCTGCAAAAAATAGTTCACCATGGAGGAAGCGGGGTGGTTATTGGATGGTTGGGCGGGAATCCAAAGGCAAATTCAAAATCAAAGTCAACATCTGGGCGTTCCGCTGGTCGCCCTGAAGGGCGACCAGCGGCGCGCCTCCGCCGGGCTCTCGGCAGAGCCGAGCCGGTCCTCGCTAACGCAACGTCAAAACCGCCTCACCCCTTAAGCCCCTCTCCNNGGAGAGGGGCTTAAGGGGTGAGGCGAACATGGGGTAAGGACAATTTACGATTTCGTAAATGATGGAGGGTTCAACATGTTGAACCCCTACGGATTTACATAACTTATACGGTTTTTTTTGCATTTTTTTGTGTTTTTTCTACCTAATGGAGGCGTTGCGGGGGTGCGCGAACGCCTGCTGAGCATAGCGAGGCAGGCATCGTCGCGCACCCCCGCAGGAAGGGGTGTGGCTGAAGACCCGCTTTGCGGGGCTTCAGCCCAGGGGGAACCGCCGCAGGCGGTTCCCCCCTCAAGAGCATTTGATTTAAGCCCGGTTCCTCCACCAAAACAGATTATTTTTAACAAAGCATCAGGCAGATTAGCCGCCGCCGGGGAATCTATACCATCGATGAAAACATTTTCATTCCGTTATCATACGCTCCCCGCATTATTTAGTCTGCTCTTTCCGCATCCGGACCGCAAGCTCTCCTCTATCAAAACCGTCGCCTGTATACGTCCGGGCAAACTCGGCGACCTGTTTGTGGCAACCCCGTTATTTTCCGCGCTCAAAAAATATGGCGGCATAGAGCGCCTGTCGGTCGTGTGCAGCCCGGAAAATGAAATCGTGGTCCGGTACAACCCTTTTGTCGACGATTGCCATGTGGTCAACTTCCACCGGATCGGGTCGGTGGCAGGTGCCATCGGATGGATGCGGCGACAGCGTTTCGATGCGGTATTCGACCTGACGCCGGGATTTTCCAGAACCAATTTCCTGATGAGCTACGGCGCCGGCAGCAAAACGGTGCGTGCAGGGATCGAAAAAGGGATTGTTGCCGATTGCTACCACGTTCATGTCGGCAACCGCGCGACCCACCTGGCGGACCGGCTGCTTGAAGCGGGAGAACTTTTGACCGCATCGTCATTTCCCCGAACCAGTGCACTGGAGATCTACTCCTCGGCCCGGGACCGTACCGATGCCGGCGCCGTTATTGACCAGAGCGACAGCGGCGAGGGGATCGTCGCAATCAACCTCTCATCGGCAACGCCCCAGCGCCAGTGGCCCTTCGGCCATTTTGCTGCACTCATCAAGCTTCTCTGCTCGCTGCCGTCGGTACGGAAGCTGGTGCTTATCGGGGTCGGACCCCAGACCGCGTGGGCTGCAACACTCTCGCATCTCGATGAACGGTGTATTGCGGTTCCGTCAATGCCGATCACCGCAGTAACCGAGGTCATTGCCGCCTGCCGCCTCCTCATTTCGACCGATACGGCGCTTATCCATGCCGCATCGGCGCGCGCCGTTCCGGTTGTAGCGCTTTACATCGGCGACGCGGAGGCTTTTTCACGCTGGAAGCCCTACCACGGCCTCGGAAGGGTCATCCAGTCGCCGCCGGGCCTGCCGGTTTCGGCCATTGCACCGGAAACGGTGTTCGCTGCAACGATGGAGCTCCTCAAGGAGATTGCACCATGAAATCCGCAATTGCAATCCGCATGGTACAATCGTTATGGTGCATCTTTTTATGTTCACTGGCAACGGCAGCGGCGGGGCTCGATGTCCTCAACAGCGCATCCTTTGCGGGTTTAACCGCCGATTACAATGAGCGGCGCGGGACGTACGATCTCGACGGAGGCGGCACCCAGGATGTCAACCTGAGCGATCTTATTACCTATGGCATTACCGGAGGAAAGCGCTTCCCCCTGACCCCCTGGCTCCGGCTTCAGCTCGCAGGCGTCCTCCGCTACGGGTCGGTCGTTGACGATACCTTCCCGGCAGGCACCGTTGTGGACTCTGCCGCCATCGTCAGGAAAATGCTGCTTCAGGGCGGGATTATCGCCGACCTCCAGGTTCCGCTCAACCTTTCCGGCGGTGAGTTGTCAAGAAGCCGGTTCTATGTTCATGCCGGAGGAGGAGTTCATCTCGCCCGGATCTGGGAGAGCGAAGTGCTGCTCGACAAGCAATCCGAGAGCGTAACGGGCGACCCGTCGCTTGAATCACCGCATGTCATGCTCAGCCCGAGCATCCACGGCGGCCTCGGGTGGGAGGTTCAGCTTTCCCGCGCGCTTGGCCTTGCCGTCTCCTATTCCCTGAGCTACGGGGATTTGGTGCATTATTCATCGACCGATTTTGGTTATTTCCCTCTCAGCATACCTTACAGCGAACGGTTCATTACGCATGAAATAGATATTGCATTTTTGTTCAGGTAATAAAAAGTGGTGGCATTCCGGGCAATACGATTTATTATGATGAGGGCTTTTCAACTTCCTTCAAGAAACGGCAGGCCGGCTATGCGCATAAATTTTCTTGTTTGCATTGGATTGGTTGCATCGGCGGGAATGTGGGGATGCGACAAAACCACCAATCCCTTCGGGACAAATCCCAGCACATCCCTGGTCTCGGCCATGATTACCATCCCGGCCGGGACTTTCCTGATGGGCGACAGCGCAATCGGGATGGGTCCGGTGCACACCGTGTCGCTCGGAGCGTTCTCCATGTCGAAGACCCTGGTAACGCAGAAACAGTACGATACCGTCATGCATTCCAATCCTTCGTATTTTAACTTTAACATTATCGGAAATTGGACGACGAGCTACCCGGTGGAAAGCGTCACGTGGTACGATGCCGCGTTATTCTGCAATGCCCTCAGCAAGATGCTGGGAAGGGATACGGTCTATGTCTATGCACATGGAAGTATCGATTCGACGGTCGCCATAGATTATGCGAAAAATGGTTACCGGCTGCCAACCGAAGCGGAATATGAGTATGCATGCCGGGGAGACACTACTACCGATTATTATTGGGGCAGAAGTTATCCGCCCGCTACGACGGCGGATACCCTTGCGATTGACAGCAATGCCTTCTGGTACCAGACTTCTTCGAATACCACGCACCCGGTAGCAACCTTGAAACCGAACCCGTGGGGGCTGTACGACATGTGCGGCAACGTCTGGGAGTGGTGCAACGACCGGGTCGGGAACTATAGTTCCGCGGCAGCGACGAACCCGACCGGTCCGGCAACCGGCAGGTACCGCGTCATTCGCGGCGGCTCGTGGTTCAGCGCGGATCCGGAACTCCTGTGCTCCGCCTATCGCGGAGGCAACCTTCCTGACAGCGGATTCATCGATCAGGGTTTTCGGGTGGTATTAGGCACCCGGTAAATCTCATTTGGTGGCCATTCAGGATTTCGGCCGGAATTTGAAAGCTGCAATCCTCGTAATACTTACCGGAATGTTACGGTGAAGGTAGTTTTTTTAAGAATACATTTTTTTTGGATAACCGAGCCGAAAGCTAAAGTCAAATGCTGGGCGTTCCGGATGGCACCCTGAA
>PLTF01000019.1:92920-93045 GCA_003164335.1 Fibrobacterota bacterium | reverse complement strand
GCAACGCTCACCTTAGGTAGAAAAACTATAAAAGATATTTTTAAATCTCTAATTTACGAAATCACAATTAGCCGTCACCCTGCATCCGCCTCACCCCTTGATCCCCTCTCCACAAGTGGAGAGGG
>PLTF01000019.1:0-92843 GCA_003164335.1 Fibrobacterota bacterium | reverse complement strand
GGGGAACCGCCTAAGCGGTTCCCCTACCAGAGGCCTTTGACTTAAGCCAGGTTCCCCCACCAAAGGCACGAATATGAATTATTCCTCCTGGTACGAAAAGAATTATCCTTCCCTCTCCGGCTCCGGTCTCTGGCTGCGCGGAGGAGAACCGAATACAATTCCCTCTTCGGAATTCAATGAGTCTCCCTTCCGCCTCCTCATCGCCCGGCTTTCGACGTATCGCGATACTGCCGATTCCTTCACCCATAAACTGCTCTACCAGATAGCGGCCTCCATTCCCGGCACCTTCCCGGATATGGCGTTCCTGCCGCCCCCGAAAGACGCCGGGGCGTTCGACCGCGACGGCGTTCCCTGGCTCCTCGGAACAACCAGCAAGCACGGCGCGCGCGACTTTTCGGTGGTTGCGCTCTCGCTCTCGATTGTCCAAGAGCTGCTCAACATCGCGCCAATGCTCCGCAGGAGCGGCATACCGCTTTCCAAAAGCGAACGCATGACCGACGCGGCATGCCCTCTTGTCATTCTCGGCGGCGCCTCGGCGCTCTACGCGTCGTTCCTGTACGGCCCTGACCCCTGCGTGGACGGCATCTTTGCGGGCGAGGATGCCGGGACTATCCGGGACCTGTTTTCCCTGTGCAACGATGGCGTCGCCCGCAAACGCGACAAGCGCGAACTTTTGAAGGAGCTTTGTTCAGTCCCGGGTTTTTTCGAGCCCGAGGGTCCGCTCGCGACCACGGTCCGCCATAGCCGCCCGCTCTCCGCCGGACAACTGCTGGCACGCGGGCCGATCATGTTTAACGAAGGAACCTTGGGAACGGCGAGCCTGCAGATCAGCGAGGGGTGCGCGGGTATCTGCAGCTTCTGCGCCGAGAGCTTTGCACGCAAACCCTACCGGGAGTTCGAGGTTGACATTCTGCGTGAGGCGGCCCTGCGGCTCAAGGCGGCCATGGCGGTCGAAACCCTTGAACTTTACAGCTTCAATTTCTCGATGCACCGCTCCTTCCACCGGCTCCTTGAGACGCTGGTGGCGCTTTTTCCCGGCATCGGTCTCAAGAGCCAGAGGCTCGATTCCATTGCCGTCGATCCGGAGCTCCTGAAATATCTTCACGCCGTAGGGAAGGCGAGCCTCACCTTCGGGATCGAGGGAATATCCCCGCGACTCCGCCGCTACCTGAACAAAAACCTTGGCGAACGCGAAATAAAGCGCGGCCTGTTTGCGGTGCTCACCGCGCCGATCAGGGAACTCAAAATTTTTCTCATTGCAACCGGGCTCGAAGACCAGGCCGACTACGATGAGTTCCGCACCCTGCTCGCGCTCATGGGCGAGATTCTTCAGAGTGCGACCCGCAAACCGCGCATTATCTTCTCGATGACCATGCTGGTGCGGTTTCCCTGGACGCCGCTCGAATTTGAGGATGCCCCGGACCCTCGCGTCTGCCGGGGCGTGATGGAGGCCGTGGAACGACTCGTACGGTCGGCAGGATTCGAATTCCGGACCTCTGCCGGCGCTGCGGAATACTGGCTTTCCCAGCTTCTCGTGCGCCTCGCCGACCCCCGCGTCGCCGAGGCGGTGCGCCTTGCCTGCGATGCGGCAGGCTTTGTTTACTACCGGGATATCCCGGCCGCGCTCGTTGCGACCATCAGGGAGAAGCTTGCCCTTCGCGGCATACCGGACGATGAACCGTTCAGGGGCCATGCACCGGCGAGCCGGTCCGAAAAACCCTGGAGCGGCATTCAGACCGGCGTAGCGGAGTCATTCCTGGTAAATCAGTGGGAGTCTGCTGTCAGGTCGAAGGATTCCGGAAACCAGGATGACCCAATAGCCGGCGGACGGGCCGAGGAAGATCAGGTCTTGCTATCGGCCCGGAGCCGCAGCGAAGACCGTCTCCCCATCGACCGGTTCAGGGAGCTTGTTGCTGCGACCCGGAGACGGAAAACCGTGGTCCATTTCCGGGTGAAGATCAACCCTTCCCTCGGCCATCTTCCCCCGGCCATGCGGGGAACCCTATTGGCAAGGGCGCTCATGGCGGCTGAGCCCGGACTGGTTCCGGGATACTGGGGCAATTGCGGATCGCAGGTCGCCGGGACTCCCGGATGGGAAAGGGTAACGGGCAACGACGCAGTCGCGCTTGCCTGGCTCAGTCCTGCCGACGACCTGGTTCGGGAGCGTCTGGGAAACCCATCGTTCATCCGGACCGTTGCTGAAAATCTCGGTGATGCCGTCACGCTTATCGGCCTGGCGGCTTCCGAGGCTGAACCAATGGCCGAAATCATCTTCACTTCGCCATTTCCCTTTGATCCTTCTGCGTTCTGTTCCCAAAAATCGCTGAAGTATACGCTCTGCAAAACCGGACCGCATGCCGCCGAGTACCGGCTCTCCCGCGATTCGCTCAAGAAAAAAATCCTGAGCCGCTGCACGGCAGAAGAATGCCGGGACGGAATGGTTCGGGTGAGCATAGTTCCCGGTCCAAAGTTTTCTCCGGGTGAGTTCGCCGGAACAGCGTTTCGGCTGCCGGATGTTAATGAGTGGGTGAGGATTATAATTGAGGCGAGATTTAAGGATTGTTCCTGCTCAGGTGGGGAAACGGAGCTTAAGTCAAATGCTTGAGAGGGGGAAACCTCGCTTCGCGGGTTTCCCATTAGGTAGAAACAACATAAAAGATTCAAAAGCGTAGATGACGGGAAGATTTTAATTCTTTGGTTTGCCGTATTTGTGTTTTCTACCCTAAAAGAGGGCGTTGCGGGAGGGGAGGGGTGTGTCGGAGACGCGGCTTTGCGCGGCTCCGACCAGGGGGAACCCGCGAAGCGAGGTTCCCCCACCAAAGGCATCTATATCCGCTTCCCGTCCATAAAATTCAATATTTATTCTGCTCTTTAATCCCTTTTTATCATAATCTTCTCATCATCCAATAATATGTACTACCCTTTCAAGAGAAAAATAACGTAGTTTATACGAAGGGCGAGGTATGCCCAATTTTAAAAACGGCAGCGGGTTTCTCTTCTGCCGTCCGTATTCATGATAGTTATTCCTAAATTTCAGCAACTACAGTAGTAGAGGCACGGAGGTGATTTTGCAGTTTTTTTACCATACCGTTATCAGGGCTGTTTCGGCTCGCAACGCTTTGGGTATTCTCATGGCAGGGCTGGCGCTTGCCGGAATCTCAGGCGGGTGCGGCGGAACTGCCAGAAAATATCCGGTGCTCAATGAAACACAAAAGGCCCCGGCGCCATCGAAAGACCCTGCTGCGCTTACCGGCAGCGTCAGACCTCCGCTCAACCCGATGCCTTCGGCCGGCGAAGATGTTGCGGTTCTCGATACCGCAAACGATCCCGACACGATATCCGAAGATCCGGGCGATCTCATTGCTGATGCCCGGATGTATTGCCACGACAGCAATTACGTCGCAGCAGACTCACTGCTCCGCATCGCTGTAAAAAACATCCTGGTTATCGATGCGCAGGGACAGAGCGACCGGTTTCCCACCTCCCGGTATATCGATGATATTATCAACCTTTACGATGAAAAAATGCCGAAATCCTTTGCCCTGCCCGACGAGATCGCCGCTTCGGCCTTTCAGTGGCAGGTAGGGCAGTCGCTGGATTCCATGAATATTCCCTCGTCCGACAGCGCCTCCATCGCATCGCTTAGCTATGAGAATAATCCGACCTACGACGTTCCCATGGTATGGAACGACGAGGTGCGTCGCGCGATACTTTTTTATGTGAGAAACCGGAAGAATACTATTGACAAATGGTTTCCCCGCGCGTCCCGCTACCTGCCGTACATGCGACAGATGTTCGCCGACAGCGGCATGCCGCAGGACCTTGCCTATCTGCCGCTCATCGAAAGCGCCTTTAACCCGATGGCATACTCCTGTGCGCGGGCATCCGGAATCTGGCAGTTCATCGCCTCGACCGGAAGTCTTTACGGGTTGCACCACTCCTACTGGGTTGATGAACGTCGCGACCCGATCCGGTCGACACAGGCGGCCGTCACCTACCTTAAAAAACTATACAGTGAATTCGGCAACTGGTATCTGGCACTTGCCGCCTACAATTGCGGCGAAAACGGGGTAAGCCGGGCGATCACGCGCTGCAATACGAGCGACTACTGGAATCTGCGGCTGCCCGCTCAGACAAAAGGGTACGTGCCGACCTACCTGGCTGCGGTAACCATTGCGAAGAACCCGCGGGACTTCGCCGTTCCGGTTCCCGCTGCCGATTCGCTGCCTCCCGACACGGTACTGCTCAGTGATTGCATCCGCCTCGATGATATCGCCGAGGGAATCGGCATTCCGCGCGATTCGCTCAAGAAACTCAATCCGCACATTCTCCGGTGGTGCACACCCCCCGATGCCACGAACTCCGTTTTATACCTGCCTGCGGGCTACAAGGCATCATTTCAAAGTTTTTACGCGCTGCTTCCCGATGATAAAAAGGTCAAGTGGTGCCATTACCAGATCAAGCGTACCGATAATCTCCAGAAAATAGCCGCAGATTTCAACATTCCCGTCAACGAGATCATGGCAATCAACCGGTTGAAACATCCGCACCTTGCGCCCGGTCGCTTTCTATTCCTGCCGCAGGCGCCTGCAACGGATTCCACTGCTGCTGTTGTGGCTGATGCCTACATTCCCCCGGAGAACGCTTACGAGGAGGAAACCTACAGCGACGCGGTGGTCTATCGGATAAAAAAAGGCGATTCCATGGGTAAAATCGCGCGCAGATTCCATGTAACCCCGGCCCAGCTCTGCCGCTGGAACAAGCTGCCGCGCACCGCCGCCCTGCGACCCGGTCGTACCCTGACGGTGCGCCCGGCTTCGGAAGCGGAAACCATCGAGGCCGCAGTTCCGGAATCCGGGAATGCAGCCGGGAAGACGGTCTACGTGGTTCAGTCCGGCGACACGCCGTATTCGATTGCGCGGCGTACGGGCGTGAAGATGGGCAACCTCCTTGCCTGGAATAAAATCGACACCGCGCAACAATCTATCAAAATCGGCGACTCGCTCACGCTCATTGCTCCGTTGCGCACTCTCGCGAGCGCCTCTCTGACCAGGCGCGCATCGGCCGTTCCGGCATCGCTTGCGACCGACTCTCCGCATGGTACGGACAAATCGGATGCCGCGGGCAAGCGCTTTTACAAGGTCAAGCGCGGCGACAACCTGTTTTCCATTTCGCGAAAATTCGCCCTTCCGCTGCAGACGATCCTCGCATTCAACCATCTGCGCAGAAACAGCGTCCTGCGCCCGGGCAGGACCATTCTTCTTCCTCCTGCGCCCGAGGCACTTGCCCCGACCGTTCCGGTCGATTCGAGCGTGCCCAGGAGTACCGTTTATTATAAGGTCCGCAACGGTGACACCCTGCCGCTCATTGCCTCGGCGTTCGGCATTCCGCTCGAAAAGCTCTCACGCGAGAATAACCTCCGGCCCGATTCAATGGTGGCTCCCGGAGATGTGATCAAAGTGGACAAAAGCTGGGCTCCGTGAGGCCGCTCGGCAAATGGCTTATACCGGGCATTATTGCCCTTCCGGTCCTGATCGGCATTGTCCTGCTGCTTCGCGGGAACCGGGAGCGCGCCGACGGCTATTCCTTCGGTACCCTCAAGGCAATCGGCCTTGTACAGATCAAGGGCACTATTACCGAGTCCGACGAATATGTCCGGCAGATCAGGTCGCTTCGATTTGACAACTCGATCGCCGGGGTCATCGTACGCATCGACTCGCCGGGCGGTGCGGTAGCGCCGTCGCAGGAGATCTACCGGGAGATGCTCCGGTTCCGGGAAACGGCCAAACCGCTGGTGGTCAGCATGGGAACGGTTGCCGCATCCGGGGGGTACTATATCGCGAGCCCCGGCACAAAAATTTTTGCCGACCCCGGAACCCTCACCGGCAGCATCGGCGTCATTTTTACCCTGCCGCTCTACCAGGAACTTGCCAAAAAAATCGGCGTTGAGTTCCGGGTATTTACCGCCGGGAAAATGAAGGACATCGGCAGCCCCTATCGCCAGATGACCGGGGACGAAAAAAAATTCATCGATGCCCTGCTCAAGGATACGCACGAGCAGTTTATCGAGGACGTGGCGACGGGACGCCGCATGAACCGTGATACCATCGCCCGTTACGCCGACGGCCGCGTCTTTACCGGGCGTCAGGCTCTCGCGATCCACCTGATCGATACGCTGGGCGGCTACGAAGACGCCCTCGACTGGATCGAGAAAACCACCGGCCTGGGAAAGAACGCCGCTATCGTCGAGCGGAAGGGGACCTCCTCGCGCCTCCGTGAGTGGCTTAAGGATGAAACCGCCGCGATTTTTCCGGCGCTCAAGCTGGCGCAGCAACCGGCGGGGTTGTACTACATGATGAATCTGCGTTAGGAATATGGCCTGAAACTGCCGGTGATCCGCAAACCGGGCAACCGGACATCGACGCGTTCCGCAGGGGAAAGCCATGGTTGAGCATCGGATTAGTGCGCAGAATTTCCTGCTCCTTACCGCCTGCATTCTGATCGCGGCAACACCTTTATTTGCGGGTAATCCCTTCATCTGGTGGGATGGCAACGCCGACCCCACCATTCGCGTGTTTAACAACACCGCCTACCTCTACCCTTCCCACGACTCCTCAGAATACGTAACCACCTGGCTGGAAGACAATTTCAAGAGCTACTCCTCGACCGACCTCGTCAACTGGACCGACAACGGGGTCATGCTTTCGGAAACACAGGTCACCTGGTCAACAAATAACCATACCTGCTGGGCGCCCGATATGCTCTATGTAAACGGGTATTATTATTTTTTCTTCGTCATGGCCTCCAAGACCGGCATAGCGCGGGGCACGTCGCCTGCCGGGAAGTTTACCGATTACCTCGGTAAGCCCTTTGTCGCGAACATCGACCCCTCATGTTTTACTGAAGATAATGGGAACCGGTATCTCACCTGGGGACAGCCACCGGCAGTGGGCTGCGGCACCAACTGTTTCTGCCAGGTACAGATGGATACCGCCGCCATGAACGACTCGGTTGCAAAGGGGGTCGGTTTCTGCATGTCGAATCCCGACAGCATGACCGAAGCATCGTGGGTCTTCAAACGTAACGGCCTCTATTATTTGCTTTACGGAACCACATCCGGCGGCTCCATCCGATACGGCACATCGACCACGCGCGCTGGTCCCTACACGTACAGGGGCCGCGTTATCTCCGGTTACAAATACCGTCCGGGAACAGGACATGGGAGCGTGTTCGAGCTCAATGGACAGTGGTATATGGTTTCCCATATGTGCCTGTACAGCAACGCCTACTTCCGGAAAACCGGGATCTGGTACCTTCATTTTTTTGATAACGGCCTTATCGACTCCATCACCTCGCCGGGAACCTGGGGCGTCGGCAGGTACCAGGCATTCGATACGCTGCAGGCATCGGAATACTTCAACATGCAGGGAGTTACGCAGGCACAGTGCTCGGAAGGCGGCTTCGGTATTTTCGGTATCCATAACGGCAGCTGGATCGAATTCGCTAAAACGAACTTTCTTAACTGCCAGGATAACCTGATGATGGAAGCGCGGGTGGCCTCCTCGGACGGCGGAACGATCGAAATCCGGCAGGGCAGCCCGACCGGAACGACTCTTGGAACCGTCCAGGTACCCGCCGGGGGCGACTCCGTCTGGCAGAATGTTTCCTGCCTCCTGACAGTAGCGCCCGGCAACTATCAGAGCGATATTTACTTCACCTTCCAGGGCGCCTCCGGAGACACGGGGCAGCTGTTTGCCTGTCACTGGTTCAGATTTACGACCACCGATGCCCTGCCCCGCAATGCCTTCGGCGAGATCCAGGCGGAAAGTTACGACTCTTCTTCGGGCGTTACGACGAGCACCGCCGGGGTCATAGCCGGAAGCGGCAGCATCACCGCCACGCAGCCGGGGGGCTTTGCCTGTTACCGGAACGTTTACTTCGGCAACGGCTGTGCCGCGGTCGATTTCCGCTACCTGAGCGCAAGCAAAGCGGCAACGAAAAAAATTGAACTGCGTGCCGACAGTCGCACCGGCCCCATCCTGGATACCGTCATCATTTCCGACAGCAGCGGTACCTGGCGCGCAAAGTTTTCCGCGACAGCATCGGCTATTACCGGGCTACATAATCTTTATCTGAATTTCCTCGGAACCGCAGGAGCCTCCAATCTCTTCCAGATCGATATGTTCCGCTTCATCGAGGCGGCGCCTTCAACGGTCGGTGTCCGCCGCGGGTCTCCGGCATCATCAGCCGGTATCCATACAACCGCTGCAGCGAAATACCTGCTCTACCTGCCGATTGCCGGAGATTGCGGGCTCCGGTTCAGAGATGCCCGCGGCGCCGTTGTCGTGTACTCGCTTGATGGAAGGAAAATCACCGGACTCTCTCCCGGAAAGCTCTCCGCCGCGGGGCTGCATCCGGGGGTATACATTATGAAGAGTGACAATAGCCCTGCCCGGCCGTAATGGTTTCCTCTTCGCTCCGGGAAGGTACTCGCTATCCAAATCGGCTCTTCCGGCCCTGGAACCGCACGAATATGCGACCGCCGGCGGCATCCGCGGCGGTCGCCCGGCTTCGGCAGCGATGGCCCGATTAAATTATTTCTGGCGTTTTTGAGTGGCCAATTACGATATTATTGCTCCCAAACGGGAAAATCAGCGGTATAACCCATCTTAATTCATGCACGGAGGTGTCCTATGAGTATCCAGAAACTTATCGATGAGGTCGAGCTTCTCAAGGCGGAATACGAAAAGTTCGAGCGCGGCAACAAATCAGCCGGCACCCGATCCCGCAAGTGTCTTCAGAATATAAAGAAAATTGCGCAGGAAATACGCATCCAGATTCAGGATACCAAAACCAAGGAAGCCTGAGTCGCATCGGGTGGATCAGATCCGGGACCTCGCGCCCGGCCGAACCATAACCGGCCGGGTACTCATGCCTTCCCGGAGGTGGGGAGAAGGACTGCGGCAGCCTCGCCCGGTACCATGCATTGCGCCCCAGAGTGCCGGATCTTCACGGCACAGCTTCCGGTTGGTCTCAGAACGGATCTTGAAAATAATTGCATGACCTGATCGAAATATATTGCTTATTGCGATTTATCGTAATGTATCAACCATTCACGCGATCTTTTCAGCAGCGGGAGTGCAGGACCCTATGACCGACTTTATGCTCGAGGTGCGAAACCTCAACAAGCGATTCGGCGAAGTACATGCCGTGAAAAATCTGAACTTCCAGGTTCCCAAGGGAGAAATCCTGGGGTTTCTGGGACCAAACGGCGCAGGCAAAACGACCACCATGCGCATGATCACCTGTTACATGCCGGCAACGTCGGGAACGGTTCGGGTAGACGGGCTCGATACCGTTACGAACAGTCTTGCAGTGCGCAGAAAAATCGGCTATCTTGCCGAAAACAATCCGCTGTACGGCGACATGACCGTACAGGAGTACCTGACCTTTGTGGGCGAAATCCGGGGCCTCTCCGGGGGACTGCTCAAGAACCGGGTCGATGAAATGTTCGCCGTTTGCAGCCTCGGCAGGATGGCAAATTTCCAGATTACCCACCTTTCCAAGGGGTTCCGGCAGCGGGTAGGGTTGGCTCAGGCGCTGATCCATAACCCCGACCTCCTCATCCTCGACGAACCCACCTCAGGGCTGGATCCCAACCAGATCATTGAAATCCGCCAGCTCATCAAGAAGATCGGTGCGCAGAAGACCGTAATTTACTGCTCGCATATTCTCTCCGAGGTGAGTGCCACCTGCAATTACATCATGATTATCAATGAGGGACAGATCGTCGGGAGCGGCACATCGGAGGAGCTCACCAGGAATTCAGCCGGGGGCAACCGGTATGTGATCCGCGTGAAGGCCGATCCGGAGCAGGTTCGGAATGCTTTTGCGGCAGTTCCCGGCGTTTCGCAGGTGGTGACAAAGCCCGCGGGCGATTGGATCGTTGCCGAGGCGTTTGTCGACGGTGCCGAGGACCTTGGCGAATCACTGTTCCGGTGCGCGGTATCGAACGGCTGGAGTCTTTCGGAACTCAAGCACGAAACCGCAAGTCTCGAAGACGTATTCATCCAGCTGACGAGGAGTTAAGATATGCAGAAAACCATGGCTATTTTCAAAAAAGAGTTTAAATCATATTTTATCTCTCCCATCGCCTATGTCTTTATTACGGTCTTTCTTGCCGTATCGAACTATCTGTTTTTCCATGTGTTTTTTCTCAACAACCAGGCGGAAATGCGCGGTTTTTTCGATCCGCTCCCGATTATTTTCCTGTTTTTCATCCCTGCCATCGCCATGCGCAGCTGGGCCGAGGAACGGAAGGTCCGGACCCTGGAGCTGCTGCTCACCTGGCCGATAAGCGACCTGGAAGTTGTCGCCGGCAAGTTTCTTGCCTCATTCTGTTTCATTGCGGTGACCGTCCTCCTCACGCTGACGATACCGATCTCCATTCTCCTTATCGGCGGCAAACCTGATCTCGGCCCGATCGTCACCGGATATATCGGAACACTCCTCATGGGCGGCGCCTACCTGGCCATCGGCATGTGGGTCTCCTCCTATACCGAAAACCAGATCATCGCCTTCCTGCTGGGTGTCGTAGCCTGCTTCTTTTTTTATATTATCGGAAGCCCGTTCATCGTCATGTTTGCCTCCTCCTTCCTGGCCTCGTTTTTCACCTATCTCGGCCTTGGAGGTCATTTCGAAAGCATCCAGCGGGGCGTTCTCGACAGCAGGGACATCATCTACTACTTCTCCATCATCGGATTTTTCCTTTTTCTTAACATCCAGTCCCTTGCCGGCAGGAAGTGGGAATAATTTTTCACCGGAGCGAAAACATGGAAACCCAAAAAATTAAAACACGCACAGAGCTCATCGTATTTATCCTGATCATTCTCGGCATCGTAGCAGCGGTCAATTATCTCGGCACGATCTGGTTCTCGCGGCTCGATTTGACCGAGGATAAATCATACACCGTATCGCCGGCAACGAAAAAGATCATGCGGCACCTCGATGACATCATCAACATCAAGGTTTACTGCTCAAAGGAGCTGAAGCAGGAGCCGCGGCTCCAGGCGACGCTCACGACCATCAGGGATATGCTGGCCGAGTACAAGGCCTACGGCGGAAAAAACCTGCATATCACCTGGATTGACCCTTCCGAAAGCGATGCAGCCCGGCAGGAGGCGCATTCCATGGGTATCCAGGAGATCCAGGCGCAGGTGGTAGAACGCGACAAGGTGCAGGTGGTTTCCGGCTTCCTCGGGCTCGCCGTGCTGTTCGCGGACCGCAAGGAGCTGATGCCCCTCGCCCAGAACCTCGGGAATTTCGAGTACGACCTGACCCGGGCGATCCTGAAAGTTTCCCGTCCCTCGATGCCGCGGGTCGGCGTCCTCAGGGTCGATACGCTGCCGCAGATCCCGCCGGAAATCATGGCGCGCATGGGCAGGCAGCAGCAGCAACCCGATAAAACCGAAACCAAATTCGACAAGCTCATCGAAAAGCTCCGCGAAAACTACGATGTATCCATTGTCGATGTCTCGCAGGGAAAACCCATCGACAGCACCCTGCAGGCGCTGGTCATTCCCGGAAGCGCGAAGGTAACCGATCGGGGAGCGTTCGAAATCGACCAGTATTTCATGAAGGGCGGCAAGGTCATCGCACTCGCCAACGGCATGAAGATAGAATTCAACCCGCAATTCGGTCCCATGACCATGAACGCCGACTCAAAAATTCTCGACCTGCTCCAATCTTATGGTGTCAAGGTCAACCAGAACATGGTGCTCGATGCATCCTGCAACCCGGTCATGGTTCCCCAGCAGATCGGTCCTTTTTCCGCAAATGTCGAGGTGCCCTATCCCTACTTTGTAAAAATCGGCCGGGACGGATTCGATCGCTCGAACCCGGCGGTCGGCCCGCTGTCCGATGTCGTTCTGCCGTGGCCGAGCTCGCTGACCCTGTCGGTCCCGCTTGCAGCCGGCGCCAAAGACACCGCCGGAGCGGGGGTCAGGGCAATCATCCTTGCCCATTCGTCAAAGAAGAGCTGGCTCGCCACCGGCATGGTCGACCTGAATCCGCAGCAGCAGTGGAAACTTCCTTCCGGCGATACGCTCAAACCCTCGACCCTTGCGGCCTACCTTTCCGGTAATTTCAAGAGCTTCTTCGCCGGCAAACCGGTTCCGCCGGTAAACCCGACCGAACCGACCGACAGTCTCAGCAAGATCAACCTGCAGCCGAATGCCGCCGATGCCGGCCGCACCGTCGTTGCCGCCAATCCGGACGGCCACCTGGTCGTCGTCGGCGATGCCGACTTCGTTTCGTCGCAGAATGCCGCTCCGCAAAACCTCCTCCTGGTTGCAAACCTTGTCGACTGGCTCTCCCAGGACGAAAGCCTTATCGCCATCCGCAGCCGCACCGCCAAGGACCGGACCATCGAAGCCGATCTCCTGAAAAAAGGATCGGCAATGCCGAATGTGGTCCGCGGAGTCAATGTCGCGCTCATGCCGATCCTGGTCATTATTTTCGGTATCATCATTTTCCTGCGCCGCCGGGAGCACATGGCGGCCGCCCCGATAACCTCAACCTCAGCTACCCCTGAGGCCTCACCTGAGGAGAAGATCCGATGAACACCCGAAAAATCCTCTTCAGCGCCCTCGCGCTGGCGGCAGCGATCGTCATTATAGTTATTGTCAATATATTGTCCAATGCAAAGCCGCAGACGAATTCGCTCCAGTTTTTTCCCGGCATTACGGCCCAGAACCTCGGATCCGTGACGCTCGGCAACGCTTCCGACAACGTCAAGCTTCTGCGGAAGGGCGATGTCTGGATGGTTCTGCCGAAATCATCGGCGGTCGCCGAGCCCTCAGGCACAGGCCTGGTCGCCGGCGGGACCGAAAGCCCATCCTCCACGGGTGCCCAGGCAAAACCGGCAGGCGGCAACGGGGCAACGGAATTCCCGAGCGACAGTGCGGCAATCAGCCAGCTCCTGGAAACCCTGGCAAAAATCAAGAAATCCACCCTGGTATCCGAGAATCCGGCGAAGCAGGCTACCTTCGAGGTCGACTCGCTCCATGGAACGCGCATCGAAGCGTTTGACCTCACCGGGAAGTCTCTCGGGGCGGTTATCCTCGGTAAGGGTTCGCGGGATTACGGCAGCAACTATTTCCGGCCCGACAATTCAAACCAGGTTTTTCTCGTACCCGAGTCCAACCGCTACTGGCTGACGGCCGATCATAAGCACTGGGAGAATAAAAACATCCTGAAATTCGATCACGCCGACGTAAAGCAACTGACGGTAGCGGCCAGGGGATCGCCGGTCATGGTTATCGCCCGGGGCGATTCGATCGTAAAGGGATGGCAACTGGTCGAGGGCGGCAAGCAGCCGCTCGACTCCAACAAGGTCAATGGCGTGCTCAACTCGCTTGCCGGCCTGCAGGCCGCCGATTTCGAAGACTCATCCTACACCGACTCTGCAACCGGCCTCGCCGATCCGACACTGACCCTGACCGTCGCTTTCAAGAATGGCTCAAACCGGATCGTGGCCATCGGCAATGAGAAAACCGGTCCGAACGAGTACTGGCTCAAGATCCCTGATAAACCTTACACCTATCTTATCAGTGAGTGGCAGTTTAAGCAGTTCGACAAGAAACCCGAGGACCTGGCTAATGTACCGCCGAAACCGGGTAAGCCGGCGACTAAGCAGCCGGTCACCGGAAAAATGAAAATGCCGAAGAAAAAATAAGGACTTTGAACGTTATGGAAGTTTGCAAGGCCCCCTTCTGAAAGAATGGGGGCCTTTTTACTGCTCAGGCGATGAAACTGTTCTAAAAGCTTCTGATGGGGGAACCATTTTTTAATGGTTCCCCCACCAAAGGCATTTGAATTAAGCTCGGTTCCGCCGCCTGAGCAGGTACTCTTTTTGATAGTTTGAAAGAACATGGCCGGAATACTATATTATCTATAATTATTAAAGCGTTAGGATTGACCGACTCGACGTCGTACAGGACCCGGTCGGTGTTTTTGATTGGAATAGTATTGCTTTATAGCCCGAAATAAACATCAGGTATATCCAAACAAGGAGGCGATATGTCGGTTTTAACCATCAGGAACTGGTCTTTTCCATTCATGGTGACCCTGGCCCTGTCCCTGGTTGCCGGTGCGCAGAACCCTACCCCGCCCACGCTTCTTTCGCCGACGAACAATGCGGTCGGCCAGGGAACCTCGGTTCAGCTGAGCTGGACATCCGTGAGCGGTGCTCTCTCTTACACGGTGGATGTCTCCACGTCATCTGCCTTCATCGGTTTTGTCGACTCGGTAAGCTTTGCGGGTGCAAACGCTACTTCCTACGTGCCCGCCGGTCTCATTACCGGCACGGTCTACTACTGGATGGTGAATGCAACGAACGCCGCCAACTCCACAAGCGCATGGTCTTCCGAATGGAGTTTCTCGACGTTAGCAGTTCCCGCAACGCCGACGCTCTCCTCGCCATCCAACGGCTCGGCCAATCAGCCGACGACCGTGACTCTCGCCTGGATCAGTGCAGCCAGGGCGACTTCTTATGCCGCCGAAATTTCTACAGTATCCTCCTTTGCATCGACGGTTTTCCTGCAGGCAGGGATCAGCGTTTCTCCCGAAGTCGTGAGCGGCTTGTCGGTCGGAACACTCTACTACTGGCGTGTCAATGCGAACGATGCGAGCGGAAACAGTGCATGGTCAAACACCAATCGTTTCACCACCGCGCTGCCTGCGCCGACTCTCACCTCTCCCTCAAACGGAGGGACGGGCCTGGCAATATCGCAGACCCTGCAATGGGGAACGGTCACCGGCGCCACGCTGTACACGGTATCGGTTTCTACATCCTCGGCCTTCGCTTCCACCGTTTTGATACAGGCAGGATTGTCCACAAGCTCCTATGCAGCAGCCGGGTTGGCGAACGGAATGACCTTCTACTGGAGGGCGAATGCGACTGACGGTGTTGCAATGAGCCCCTGGGCAGGCGCCTGGAATTTTACCACGATCGTAGCGATTCCGACGGCTCCCATCCTTTCATCGCCGACAAACGGCGCGGCAAATGCATCGCTTTCTCCTACCCTCAGCTGGGGCTCGGTGATGGGTGCCGCCAGCTATACTTTTCAATTATCAACCACCTCCAGTTTCTCTTCTTTCGTTCTAAAGCTGACTCCCTGGCAGCAGACGAGCACGGTAAATAGCGGCACCAACTATGTGTCCGGTCTTACCCTCAAAACCGTTTATTTCTGGGAGGTCAGCGCAACGAACGTGGCCGGTACGAGCGTCTGGTCGAGTGTATGGAGTTTTACCGTCAACCCGACGGCAGTCGCCCCTGCGAACAAGATCGTTGCCGGGCCGTCATTCACCCTGAAAAACGGCATGTTCGCCTATTCCCTCAACCAGCAGGGTTCGGTTGAGATCATGATTTACAATATTCTTGGAAGGAAAGTATTCAGCTACAACCGGCTGGAATCGTCCGGCAACCACGCTCTATCGATTAAAAACCTGAATCTTTCGCCGGAATTGTACATCGTCCATTTCAAGGCGAACGGCATTGAGAAGGAACTTTCGGTAATGGGAAAAAGATCGGACTGACCACAAGCAGCCTCATTAAGCAAGTATAGTGATATTTGAAAATGGGCCGGCGCTGCCGGCTCATTTTTTTTGTTTGCAGGATCTCTGCAAACTGACGCAGGGGCCCTCTAAAACAACGTTCATGGTTCGACAGGCTCACCACGAACGGTTGCTTTCGCCGGAATTGAATGATTTCCGTTCGTTCTGAGTTTGTCGAAGGATGAAGTAATTCAATTATCCGTTCGTCCTGAGCTTGTCGAAGGATGAAATAAATCAATTTTCCGTTCGTCCTGAGCTTGTCGAAGGATGAAATAAATCAACATAAACCATTTTTTAGATCTATCATTTTCCGGAAAAGAAGCACATGTCCTTCAAAGCGACCTTCAGGGCGCTAAAATCTCCGAATTACCGGTTATTTTTTCTCGGGCAGGGAACCTCCCTCATCGGAACGTGGATGCAGCGTATCGCGACCAGCTGGCTCGTCTACCGCCTTACCGGCTCGGCGGTCATGCTCGGCGTTGTCGGTTTTGTCAGCCAGATCCCGTCGTTTATACTTTCACCGGTCGGCGGTGTAGCAGCCGACCGGTGGAATAAAAAAACGATTTTCCTGGTTACCCAGATCCTTGCCATGGCGCAGGCCATGCTCCTTGCAATCCTCGTCATGCGGGGTGCGATCACCGTCGCCTGGATACTATCCCTCAATATCGTCCTGGGCATCATCAATGCCTTCGATATTACCGCGCGGCAGTCCTTCGTCGTCGAGATGATCGAAAAGAAGGAAGATCTCGGCAATGCCATCGCCCTGAATTCATCCATGGTCACCGGAGCCCGGGTGATAGGGCCTTCCATCACCGGCATTCTCATCGCATCCACCGGCGAGGGAGTTTGCTTCTTAATCAACAGCCTTAGTTACATCGTTATCATCGCGGCGATCCTGAAAATGAAAATACCCCGGAGAGAGAGAAAACCGAAGAATACCCATCCGCTCAATGATTTCAAGGAAGGTTTTACCTATATAACGCGATCGGTTCCCCTGCGGTCAATCCTGCTGCTGCTGGCGCTGGTTAGCCTCCTGGGAATGCCCTACCAGGTCCTGATGCCGGTATTCGCAAAGCGCGTCCTTGGCGGGGGTCCGCATACGCTCGGGTTTCTCGCGGGTGCAGCGGGCCTCGGCGCCCTGTGCGGAGCCATCTATCTTGCTTCCCGGAAAACCGGCACACATTTGCCACGGCTTATCCCCGCCGCTGCCGCCGTATTCGGCTTCGGATTAATAACCTTTTCATT
Source organism: Fibrobacterota bacterium (assembly GCA_003164335.1). Lineage (GTDB taxonomy): Bacteria > Fibrobacterota > Chitinivibrionia > Chitinivibrionales > Chitinispirillaceae > BOG-1184. The sequence continues at coordinate 75,983 of PLTF01000019.1, read as the reverse complement.
TTCCCGGTGCCTGTGGCTTTCGTTGTTATTTTTGTCAATTGCCGGCTGCGGCATGATGGTACAGATGGCTTCGAGCAATACCCTGCTCCAGATTCTTGTGGATGATGACAAACGGGGACGCACCATGGCGTTTTACGCCATGGCATTCATGGGGATGGCGCCGTTTGGCAGCCTGATCGCCGGCGGCCTGGCCGGTCTCATCGGTGCCCCGCACACCGTACTTGCGGGCGGCATCCTCTGCATTTGCGGCGCATTCTTATTTTCAGGGAAGATACTGTCGGCGAAAAACCTGCTGCAGTTGCCTGAAAAAAAGCTTGCACCCGAAACCGAAACCGGGATCGAATCCTCCGAAGAGGTGACGGGGTCGCTGTAACCCGTCGAATTGAACCGGGCAGGATGAAGTATATTTTTAAATCGAAAATCAACCTGTCGGGCTTCGTCCGGCATGGACCGACCCGCACCCGGCAGCCCCAGCGATGCCGGGGTAACCCCTGCCTGGTGAGATGGTTTCCGTTATGCCTGAACAGCGCCGGCGAGAATCCAAAAAAAAACGTGCGGCAATTCCGGTCTCGCGCCCGATACCTGAAGCCGCGCCGGCTTCGAGAATCCGGGAGTGGCGGCTCATCGGCATATTCTGCCTTGCAGCAATGGTCAGGATTTTTCTTTTTAACGGTGCATTCCCCTTTTTCAATAATGTCGATGAGCAGTTCCACCTTGATACCATGGTGAAATATGCACACGGCTACACCGCTCGGCCCGCGAGCAACCATTTCGACTATGAATCGGCGAGGCTGATTGCCGCCTTCAGCACCCCGGAATACTTCCATGCGGCAAGGGAATTTCCCGACGGCAAAATACCGACGCCTGCCTGGCATTATCCGCCTGAGGAGTACAACCGCTACCTTGCGCAGGGCACCGATATCTGGCTGGCACGATGCAGCAATGAATCGTATTCGCCCCCGTTCTACTACTGGCTCGGCGGAATCTGGTACACTATCGGCAAATTCCTGGGTATGAGCGGCCTGCTGCTTCTCTACTGGCTGCGGTTTTCCAATGTGCTATTGTACGGGCTGCTTATTGTCGGCAGCTATTTTTTTGGCCGAAGCCTATTTCCCGGCAGGAAAGCGGTCTACCTTGGCGTTCCCCTGCTGCTGGTTTTCTTTCCGCAGGACCTTTATTATACCCTCAACAGCGACGTGCCGTCGGCGCTTTTCTTTACCCTTTCGATCTTCGGCCTCAACGAATTGGCGCGTGAAGAGAGGCCGCTCTATTTCTATCCTCTCGTCGGGGCGGTCATCGGCGCGACGTTCATGATAAAGCTGACCGATATCTTCATCGGTGTTCCTCTGGCGCTTTATTCCGGGCTCCTGCTCCATCGCGGTTTCCGTCAGGGCAGGCCCGGCGGTGAAGCGATACGTCTCGCACTGCTGTGGCTGGCCGCAGCAGTGCCTCTTGCGATCTGGGTCGGCGGAAATCTGCAGACCTTCGGCGACACGACTGCAACGGGTGAAAAAATTGCCATGCTGGGGTGGACTAAAAAACCGCTGTCCGAGCTCTTCCGGCATCCGCTCTTTACCCTGAACGGTTTTTCCTGGTTTGCCGCCGAACTCCTGCGGACCTTCTGGCGGGGAGAACTTGTCTGGGGGCTCAAGCGGCTTGCCTGGAGCGTTGCCGATGGATTCTACGTTTTCTCATCGATCGCACTCCTTCTTTTTTCAATTGTAATAGGCTTAATGGAAAGAAAAGATTCAATGCTTTTCAAGCGGTTTATGTGTCTTTCCTGCTTCCTTGCCGGAGCCGCGGTTCTCGCCTGGCTCTCCATTCGTTTCGATTTCGGAAACGGCTGGTACCCCTCCCGTGAACGCCCCTATTTCACCTCGGGAAGACTGATCTCCGGAGCGACGGTCCCGTTCCTCTGCCTCTACGTCGAGAGCCTTGCGCTCATTCTCTCAAAGGTAAGCCCGCGCCTGAACCCGCTCTATGTCATTGGTTGTGCCGGAACCCTGATCGTCATCGGTGAATTCATCGTCAAGGCCCCGGTTTTCCTGAGCGCGTATAATTTTTTCCATATGGGGTAAGGTTCTGCTTTTGCTGCCTTTCCCGTGCTTTTTCCACCTGACCCGGGTAGCAACAACTCCTCTTAATCGCCATTTGCCTTCAAGGTCACCCAGGCAGGAACACTACTTCTTCAAATACCCAACGCTCTGGGCAAATACCACTTCCCGGTCCTTCCCGAGTTTCATTGCCTCACCAAGGGCTTTTTTGTCAACCGATGCCCGGACTACGGTCGCCAGGCCTTCCGATGCGCAATAGAGGTAGATGTTTTCGGAGATATAGGCCGCATCGACCTCGGCCCAGGAGCGGCCTCCCCTTCCAGCCTCGCGGGAGTGGTCGACGACAAAGACGAAGTCGCAGGGAGCAGAGGCTGCGAACTCCTGGGTACCGGTCAGCTTCCGAAGATCGCCGGAAGCGGCCAGCCGGAGCTTGTTGGCCTTTGCATCATAGAGATACATCCCTTCGGGAAGCGCAACATAGAGATCGATTTCCTGCCTGTTAATTGCCGAAGGAGCGGTTCTTCCTCCCATTTCAGGCCGATTTATCCCGAATCCCGCCCAGAGGAGGTTGGAGAGATCCTGCAGGGACAGTTGCCGCACATCAAATACGCGGCTGGATTTCCGTTCCATCAACACCTGCATGAGCGGTTTCCCGATGGTGGTTTGCGGGGAGGGCAACGTACGGATGCTGTCCGGCGCAGCAAAGAGCGGTGCGCCGACGCAGAGGACAAGAACCGCGGCAAGGACACGGCGGCGGTTCACAGGATGGTTCATGGTTGCACTCCTTTGGGCAATTTCTAAGTTCAGCAGGTCGTTGGAAACGAATCTTTAGTGGCCGCAAACATCATGCCGACATTTCTCGCAGCCGCTCGCTGTACCGGTCATCGGCGCCCTAGCGGACCAGAATATTCCCTTCATCCATGATCTTCCGGTCGCTCAGAAAGCGATACCGGTACACTCCCTTTGCGGGAATCCTGTTGACTGCACTCAGGATAGATTGCTTCGAGGCATTGGCAGGAAAGGAGTAGCGGAGGACCTGCCTGCCGTTCAATGCAAACACCGCAAGGACGCCGCGGTAGCCCAATTCCAGGCCCCTGACCTGCGCCGGGACCCTCAACACGGCAGCCGGAGCGCCCTGGATAACCATGACGTTATCACCGGCAAAGTTTGCGACAAATATCGTGTTCGTCGCCGAATTCACCGCTACTGCATAAGGCTCCAGCCCGGCATTGAGAGTGGTCGTCGAATCGGTTGTGCCGCTTATGACCGTCACCGTGCTGTAGATGCCCGAAATCCCGCTGTTGGCAACATAAATTGTATTCGTCACCGGGTTAACCGCGATGGCGAAGGGGTTGAAGCCCGTCGGTACGGTGGTCGTCGAATCGGTCGCCCCATTGATAACGGTAACGCTGTTCCCGGTATAATTTGTCACATAGATCATATTGGTCGCCTCGTTCACCGCCAGAGCCTGCGGACCGGCACCCGTCTTGACGGTGGTTGTCGCATTGGTCGCGCCGTCGATGATGGTGACCGTATTGCTGCTGTCATTGACGACATAAATCATGTTTGTCACCCGATTAACCGCTATCGCTCCGGGTTTCAGGCCGACCGTTACCGTGGCCACTACCGAGCCTGTCGCGCCGTTTATAACCTTGACGCTGTCGTTGTTATCGGTGCTCGGAATATTATTCGCGCTGTCATCCGCCACATAAATCATGTCGGTCACCGGGTTAACCGCAATTGCCGTAGGATAATATCCGGCGTTCACCCTGGTAGTCGCATTGGTCGCGCCATTGAGTACCGTGACATAGCCGTAATTATTATAGACCCCCCGGTTTGCCACATAAATCTTATTGGTCACCTCGTTCACTGCCAGTGCAGAGGGATTTATTCCGACAACAACGCTGTCCCTTGAGTAGTTGGCCCCATTGATTATCGTGACTCTGCTGTTGTTACCGTGGGTACCGAAATCCGCCACATAGATCTTATCGGTCACCCTGTTCACCGCTATTGCCTGGGGACCGCCGCCTGCATTTATGGTGGTTGTCGAATCGGTGGCCCCATTTATTGCGGTAACCGTATTGCTGTGGATATTGGCCACATAGATTATATCGGTTACCGAGTCTATGGCAATTGCCACCGGGTTCAAACCCGTGGGCAGGGTATCGCTGACCGCATCGGCACCGGCCCCGGTAACACAGCAGAGTACCGGAACTGCGGCAAACATCACGTTTCTCAAGACATAATTCATGAATTCTCCTTAAGAGAGAGGCTTCAGGCTTCAGACCTCAGGCTTCAGGTAAAAAACACATAACTTTCGTGTTTCTGCGCTGAGGTAGGAAATTCCTGAACCTATTTTTTTGAAATTTTTGAAATCTAAAGCCTGAAGCCTTTTTTTTGAATTCCTGAAGCCGGAGGCCTGAAGCCTGAAGCTATCTTTTAAAAATACAAGCCGGAAGGTCCAGCTATCGCAATTTGGACAGGAGATAGTTACCGCCTTATCCGTACTGCAACCAGTGCCGGTACGACCTTTACCATGCCAAGCAATGCGGCAAGCCCGGTGACTCCCAGCAGCGGCACGAAAACGGTCGAAGCGAGTGCCATGCCGAATACGCCGCCTGCAAGGTCTGCCGCATACAGGCCGCTCCACGACGAGGGACGGCGGGAAACGAATTGCGCGCCGGCAAGAAATCCCATGCCCGCATGAAGCATGAGGAACAGGAAGAGAGGCGGCGAGCGAACACCAACCAGCACCAGGAGCGTCACGACGGCATACGCGCCGATCAAAAGATCGGAAAAGGGAAATTTATTCATACGGCCACCGATCATAAAACCGACGGCCAGCGCGAGCATAAGCAGGGCAACCCTGGAATACAGAACACCGAAGGTGCCCTGGAACACCAGGAGCAGCGCAATAGAATACGCTCCGGCGGCAAATCCGCTGGTACCGACCGAAAGCGCGGTTCCGGTCCGCGGAGAAACGATCATAGCGACTGCAAGGAAAATCAGGAGTACCCCGGCGGGAACAATGAGGGGCATTCCAAAGAGTCTCAGCCACTGGCGCTCCGTTTCAAGCAGTAAGACTGGCCGGTCAATGGTTGAAACCCATCCGGAATCGATGACCTTCTGTGCCTGACCCAGCCGTTCGGGCGTCAGTGAGGCAAGGGTGCAGGCTGCCAGGTACCGGGTGGGAACACGCGGCCATGCGGGCCATGGAAGAGGCTGGTTCGATGCAATAAAGGTATACCCCTCTCCGGGAACAACCAGGGTATGCTTGAAATCCCTTCCAAGAGTGGTCATGAGAATATCCTTCAGCCTCTGTTCCTGCGGCGACAGAAAATTTTCACTGAGCGGCAGGGTAAAGGAAACTATCCCGGAATCTCCCGCCATTCGCCGCATCTTTAAGAAAAAGGTAGTCGTGTAAAAACGGCCGGCTCCGGTAGTAACCGGAAGCCCCGCGCCCAGAAGGGTCAGATCGAATCTCTCATCCGGCTTGAGCGTCTCGATAGCGCCGCAGGTGCAGCCATCGACCGCCAGGGCAGGCTCGGTTTCAAGACAGATTACCCGAAGGCCTCCGTATTTCCCGAGTTCCCGCAGGTATCCGGGGTTGCCGATTACCAGCGCCCGATGCAGCGGGCCCCTGTGCAGCGAAGCCGGGACATGGACCGCCTGTTCAATGGACGGAAGCGGCATATCGGCGCGATACACGGTATTGTTGAGAAAGGTTAAAGACCCTCCTCCCCCAGCTTCGCTCAGGGCGATCTCGCCTTCATACCCGCTGAAAACTTTATCTATGGTAAACGGATATTTCCAGCGAACCGATGCCGGGTCCACGGCAAGGAGTCCGCCAATGAGGAAAAGCGAGGCGCCGCAATACAGGAGAGCGCGGCGACGCTCCAGGGCAGGTGCAAGCATTGCCGGACCGTATGCCGCCATCGCAAGCACCATGAGCGTTCCCGCAAGTATCGTCCCGTTCCGGAACCGCGCCATGCTGCACAGGAACACGCCGAGGAACCCGGCTGCGGCTCCGGCGCTTTCGGCCCAGTAGAGCTTTCCTCCGTCAACTGCCCGCGACAACCGCCCGAACGCCAGTCCCCCTGAAAATGCGGCGGCCGATTGCGTCAGCACGACAATTACCGGAATGTGCCATGAAGAAATCAGTTCGCCGGGATGATAGAGCAGGCGAACACCGCGCACCATGAGGAATCCGGCGACAATCGAAATGCTCCAGACAAAGGCGAAACCGGGAGCACCGGAAAAATCGGCCCTGCCTCCTATCCGGCTTCCCGCGGCGGTCGCAAGAAGCCACAACCCGAATATCAGGCCGATGACAAGTTCGTTGCCCGAGAAGACCGAAAGATACTCCCGCAGGAATAAAATCTGCACCGCGGCCGCGACCGCCCCGGTCACGGCCATGAACCGAAGGGGATTATTCACTGAAATGTTCCGCACGGTAGCGTTTGACCTGCGCGGTTTTCCAGCCGTCACGCGGCATCCCGCCCTTCAGGGACAACTGTTCGAGAAATTGCACTTTATCGGGGATCTGCCCCCACACCTGCGGCAGGAAGGTCGACTGGTCCGGACCAAGATCAAGAATCACGCCATCCACCCCGGGAACGAGCTTCTGCAGCAATTCCTGCGGATCCTTATGATCGACCGCCACCGGCCTGGTGAGGACCGATACCTCGATCTTGATGGATGAAAGTTCTCCGGGAGCAACCGGCGGGAACCGGGGGTCGGAAAGCGCGGCATTCTGCGCGTTGTCCATGACCGCCCGGCAGAGCGGTTTTATCGGTTCGATATAGCCGATACAGCCGCGCAGCTGCCCATGGACCGTCAGGGTGACGAAGCAGCCGCGCTCCTCCTGGGCGGCATCCGGAACATTATGCGGCAGCGGAGGGGCCTCGCCCCGGACCGCGGCTTCGAGGCTTTGTCTCGCGATAGCAAGCAGATAACTCTTCGTGGCAACGGAAATCCCCGCCGCCGCTTCGCGTTCCGGCTTTGCGGGTGCTAAAACCCCCTGCGACCCCGCCGCGGCGGGAACAAAAACGATCGAGGCGTAGCCCACAACCCTGCCGGGCCCCTCTTCCGGCGCGGTATCGAAGGATGTCCTGGCGTCAAGAAGCTGCGGCCGCAGGCCCATTTTTTTCGCGAGTACCATGGCGACGCGGATCGGCATTTCGCCGCAGGCATCGATCATCCCCTCCACATTCCCGGCAAGGATGGTCGCAATGCTTCTGTCGTCCTCGGCCCGTGCTTCCTTCTGGGTAAGATAATGGGAAAAATCCGATGATGCGACCACCAGGGTATGATCGTCTATCAAGGGATAGACGGCCTCGGCTACCTTGACGGGATCGGTTTCGGAAACCAAAAGCGGAACAATTTTGAAGGAATGACATCGCACCTGCAGGAACGGGATCTCGGCCTCGATGCTGTGTTCAGGCGCATGGGCCCGGTCATCGACGCAGGCGATCGGGTTTTCAAGAAGTATGCGAATGCGTTCACGGTCAAGCGGGACGTCGCCGAGCGGGGTCCTGAACCATGCCGCCGAAGGCACCGCGATTCCGCGGACCGGAACGTAATGCGGAGGTCCCAGGATGATGACCGTCGTCACCGCGGGGTCGATCGCTGCAAACCCCTTGCCGGTAACCGGCCCGGTGAAGCGATACCCTGCGTGCGGGCTGATGATGATCCGGGGCGCGAGGGGCAGTGCCTTCCCTGCGGCGAGGTAATGCTTGACAAGATCTCTCAGGGAGTCGGGGTCGGCGGGATAAAACTGCCCCGCCACGGCGGGTTCCCGCACCGATTCACCGGCCGGAAGCGCCGGTGCCGCGCCCGCGAATAATATCGCCCACGTCAAGAGACCGGCGATGATCACTTTCAGCCTCCGCCGCATGCTTCCCTCCCTGCTAACAGCCTTTCCAGACGCCGGGTATCGCAGACCCGCACCGAGCGCAGTGCGATCCCTTCATGCCCGGTACCTTTACTATATACCCATTCCGCTCAACCAGGAGGTTCCGGCACTGCGGACAGTAGGTGTTCGAATCGGCGTCCGGCACATTGCCGATATAGACATAGCGGAGCTTTTCACCGAGTGCAACGCTACGCGCCTTTATGAGCGTTTCGTCGGGCGTCGGGTAGAGCTGCGCAAGCTGGTAGAGCGGGAAAAAACGCGAAAAATGGAGAGGCGTGTCGACACCGGCGTTTTCCCTGACCCACATCGCCATCTTGCGGATCATCTCTAAATTATCGGACCACTGCGGCACCACGAGATTGACTATTTCCACCCAGACGCCGTGTTTTTTTGCATTCAGGATGGTTTTCAGCACCGGCCCGAGCGAGCCGGCATTGAGATTCCGGTAGATGCCCTCGTCGAAACTCTTCAGGTCGACATGCACTCCGTCAAGATAGGGGGCAAGGTCGGCAAACGGCGCTTCATTGATGTAGCCGCAGGTGACAAGGACATTCTTCAGCCCGGCGGCGCGTGCAAGCTTCGCGGTATCGAACATGTACTCGATCCAGACCGATGGTTCCGAATAGGTGTAGGCAATCGCCTCGGCGCCGTTCTTCCGGGCTTCGTCCACCATCTTCTGCGGCGATGCGTACGGCACATCGGTATCAAGCGGGCTCGTCTGGCTGATGGAGTAGTTCTGGCAGTTCTTGCATCGCAGGTTGCACCCGGCGATTGCGATCGACCAGGCAAGGCTTCCGGGCATGAAATGATAGAGCGGCTTCTTTTCGATGGGGTCGACATGCATCGCGCAGGGATACCCATACCCATCGGTAACGAGCGATCCGTTACGGTTTTGCCTCCCCCGGCAAAACCCGGTCCTCCCCTCGGTCAGGACACATCCGTGCGGGCACAGATCGCACTGGACGGCATCGCTGCCGAAGGCATGCCAGTATTTTGCGATATGATCGCCTTTTCGCTCCTGTGAAAAGAGATTGCCCGCTCCCAGGACTAACAAGCCGCCTGCCGCTGCACAGGCCTGCAATAATTCACGTCGGGTAAATTTTCCCATGCCGTAACCGCTGGTAAAAGGAAACCCTTCTCCGGGGAGTGCTGCCTTCAGGGGGCCTCGAACGACCGATACATCCTATATTATTTCGAAATATAGCTCCCCATAAATCCTGATGCAAAGTCGGTTAGAAGGATTTCGTTTGAACCAGGTTAAAATTGAAGGTTTGGAGGCCTGGAGGGCTGAAGGACTGCGGAATCAATGGCGATTTTTGCTCAGGTTATGAATTACTGAGCATTTCACAAGTATCAGCACATAAAACCGTTCGTGGTGAGCTTGTCGAACCATGAACGGCCTGCCATTATTGCTCGCCCTTCGACAGGCTCAGGGCGAACGGTTTTTGCCGGAGATCTTACTCATGAACTGATTAATAATAGGAGTTTAGCCTGGTGAACCTCTACAGGTTTACAATTTCTTTTATGTTTTTTCTACCTTAGAAGAGGGCGTTGCGGGAGGGGGCGAGCGTTTGCCAAAGGCAAACATCGCCGCCCACTTCNNGGAAGGGGTGTGCCTAAAGACGCGTGCTTTTCGCGGCTTTAGGCCAGGGGGAACCGCCTGTGGCGGTTCCCCCACCAGAGGCAGTTATGAGGCCTCGGCCAGCGACATGTTGAGGTCCAGCCAGTAATGCAGTACCGCCTTGATCTCTTCGGTGAAAGCATCGAAATCGAGGGTTTTATTGAGGTAGCTGTTTGCTCCGGCGTCGTAGGCAGCCCTGAGATCGGAGCCAAGCGTTGACGAGGTGAGCATCACCACGGGGATATACCGGGTTTTTTCCTGCTTCCGGATTTCGGATAGAACCTCCAGCCCGCCAAGGCCCGGCATCTTTAAATCGAGGAGAATCAGTTCGGGCTGATGTCCGTTATTGATTAATTTAATTGCCTCGCTGCCGTCGCTCGCATGCTCGATAAAGCTGCCCGGCCAGAATTTCGTGATTGCCTTTTCCGTGATAAAAATGTCGGCAGGATCGTCATCGACTACAAGTATCGCCTTGCGCATGGTCGCCATCTGCCCTCTCCTTTAAATCAATTTGTTGCCGGGATTTCAAATGAAATTGTCGCGCCTTTTCCAACTTCGCCTTCAGCCCACACCCTGCCGCCATGACGCTCTATGATCCTTCGAACAATAGCAAGACCTATGCCGGTACCGGGAAATTCGGTATTGGAGTGCAGTCGTTGAAAGGGTGTGAAAAGCTTCCTGCCGTGCGCCATATCGAATCCTTCGCCGTTATCGCGCACGAAATAGATCGTGCGACTCCCCTCCTGCCGGCAGGAAAACTCAATCCGGGCGCGAAACCGTCGTGAGGTAAATTTCCATGCGTTGAAAAAAAGATTCTCAATAACGATAATCATCAGCCCCCGATCGGCGTGGATGACGATATCATCGATAATGAACTCGACAATTCTCTCCGGTGCACCTTGCTTCAAATCCTGTGCCATTGATTGTGCGATTCCGCCGAGATCCACCTGCGTTCGCCTGATCTCGGTTCGGGTAATGCGGGAGAGCTTGAGTAAATCATCGATGAGCTGCGCCATCCGGTCGGTCGATCGGAAAATCTGGTCCAGGTAAACCTTCCCCGCTCCGTCAAGCAGCGTGCGGTACTCATCCCCGAGCATCCTGCCGAATGCGCCGATAGCGCGTAGCGGCCCGCGCAGATCGTGCGAAACCGAATAGTTGAATGAATCGAGCTCGGCATTGCGCGCTTCCAGGAGCGAGTTGGTTTCCCTCAACTCCTCTTCCGCCCGTTTCCGGACAGTGATGTCGCGGTTGAGCTCCATGATTCCGATCCGGTTCCCCTCATTGTCCTTATGCGCGACCCAGCGGCTGTCCACGACGATCTCCCGGCCGTCCCTGCAGGAATGGATAAGCTCTCCCTCCCATGCGCCTTGTTGAGCTACCTCAAGTGATATTTCCTGGAGCGGTCGGGGAAAACGGGTTTTAAGCAGCATGTGCGCGCAATCACCAAGGGCCTCCCGTGAGGACCAGCCATACATGGCTTCGGCCCCTTTATTCCAGAAGGTAATCCTGTCCCCGGTGTTTCGTACGATGATCGCGTCGTGCGCCTGGTTAAGCAGCGCTGCCTGGGACCGGAGGATTTCTTCCAATCCCTTGATCCCGCTTATATCGTTGAAGAGAATCGCCACCTGGCGGCTTTCCGGGCTTCCGACGCGATAGGCATAGACATCGAACCAGCGATTGAGCGCCCTGGCCCGGTTCACGAAATGCCGGGGAACTCCGGTAAGCGCTATCGTTCCGTACATCTCAAACCAGTGCCGCTCATGGTCCGGGGCAAGATCGCGCATCAGTTTTCCCTGCGCTCCGTGCAAGCCGGTCTGCTTTTCAAAAGCGGCATTGACCTGGAGAAAACGGTAATCGGCAGCTTTTCCCTCGCTGTCAAATATCACCCGGACGATGCAGAATCCTTCCTCCAGCGTATTGAACAGATTCCGGTAGCGTTCCTCGCTCTCCCGCAAGGCCTCGTTTGCCGCGCGGAGTTCTTCATTGACAGCACGCATCCCCCGGCGCGACGACCGGAGCGGCAGCGTTGCACGATTGCACCCCCGAACGCTCCCTTCGGGAACGGGTTCATCCCCGGATGGACACTTCGGAATATCACGTCCTTCCGGAGTCATGCCCTTCCCCCTATTTCGTCTTTTTCCAACAGCCCTACCGCTCCCCGGTCGCACGGGGCAAGCAGTTCCCCATGCGCCGGCCGTTCCTGTAAAATGGAGACACACGGGGGCCCTGCAGGGCCTCCCCAGGGTCGCGCCCACTCTCTATGTCTTAATATATTAATAGCCGGGGAAAGGGTAAACAGGCGGAAAGGGGGCCGGGAGCCGTATGGCCGATCCACTGCCCTTCACCGGTTTCTTCGCTCCGCGGCAACCGACGGAGGTCGCCATGAAGAAAGCGAACCCGAAGCCGGTTCCCGGCTCTTACGACCTTTGCGGTGAGGTCCGCTGCCGGGAATCCGACGGAAAGACCCTGATTTCACTGGCGATAAACGCAACCCGCATGGCCCACCGCTCTTTCGGGAGCAGCACCTTTTAATGGACAGCATTCGATACCGGAGGGCGCCGGCGAAAAGTTATACCTGTCCTGGCATTTTTTTATGCCGGCATATACTATCTTCTTCCTGTTATCGGATATCCTCGTGATATCTACATTCTTTCATTTTTCAGAAGAGGTTTGCTGTATGCCAACAGGCGTCGTTAAGTGGTTCAATGAAGCCAAAGGTTTCGGATTCGTTTCTCCGGACGATGGTTCCCGGGATGTATTCGTCCATTTTTCCGCAATCCAGTCATCTGGGTTCAAGAAGTTGGATGAAGGTCAGAAGGTGCAGTACGAAGTGGTTGATGGCGCGAAGGGTCCAAACGCACAGAACGTAACGCCGCTTTAATTACTCCGATCATTATGCATATGTGGGCCTGCGATACCATCGCAGGCCTTTTTTTTGCCCCGCTGTCGCTCATCTGCCCCGGATCCCAACTCGCGGGGCAATACCCGGCAGGATGAGACACTAAAAGCGGGGCTCCCCTGCCCCGCTTCGATACCCGCCGCGAAATTTACTTCAGCCACCACGTTGCATGGATACCGGTCTGGGTCGTGAAGATCGTCGTGGTGCCGGCCGACAAACCGAACCCCAGTGTTCCGTTTATTGAAAAGTGCGGGGACAGGAAGTAATCGGCACCGAATTCAGGATTAAGCAGGAACGACGTCGATCCTCCTGTGCCTGAGATCGATCCGATCCCGAGATTGCCGCCGATGAAGGTTGCTATCGACTCCATGTGCCAAACATAGTAATCGGCTCCTACCGTGAAATCTAGATCGGTAGTGCTTTCTGAATTGCTGTACGTCGAAAGCGCAAGGTCGCCATAGAGCCGCAGGTTGTCCTGCACGGCATAGCCCAGCTCAAGGGGCCTGGTTGTTCCACCCGGATAGAAGGTGAGGCCCGGAGAGATCCCCCAGGCGCCGGTCGTAAGCTGGGCACTCGCCCCCGAAAAAACGAGGCATATTCCCGCAACTGATAGTAACAGCTTCTTCATAAAAGACTCCTTTCAAAAAAAATCCTTTTAAATTGAGAGCCTGAGGGCCAAAATTCATACAAATGTCAGTAAATTCATACAGGTTTCTCTAAAAACCCTTTAAAAATACTTTTTTTAAGGATATGGCGGTTACGGCTCCATAACGGGCAGATGTATTGCAAGTTTTGTACCGGATACGGGTGGGGAGGCTTAATCTGGGGGCGGATGCAGGGAGGACTGGTGATTGGAGAGAGGGCAGGCAGATCAGATGGCGACTATCAACAACCAGCATCACTGGCCCCGAAAATAATGACTGTTGTTTTTAAAATATTTAGATTTATGAATTGTGCCGTAATCACCTGCGGATAAAAAGCTTAAGGTTTTTAAAAAAATGCCGATACAAGTAACAACGGGTTCGTGCGTTCCCTGTGCCACGAACACCAGTTTGATTCACTTATAATAAGAAGGGAGTCTTTATGAGTTTAGAAGGGATTTCTTCGGCAACCAGCAGCACTTCAACAAGTACCGCTGCCGCAGCACAACAAGAGGCGACCGAGACTGAAGCCACCACCAAATCGGAAGCAGCAAAAGGCGACCAGCAGGCAATAAAGAAACTGGCAAAAGAGGAACAGGCTCAACAGGCCAAAAACAGCGAGCCCGGAAAGGGTGAGAAAATCGACTATACTGCATAAATTTATTGAAATAACTTTCTATCGGCCGGAATCCTCAGGATCCGGCCCTTCTTTTAAGAGGTATTTCGATACTATTCCTATTTGCCCGTCATCTGATCGATCTTGAAGTGCATGGTAAAACTGCAATTATTTCTATTTTCCCACCAGCGCTTGAACGCCTCGCCATATTTGCACAGCCACTCGCCATAGATTTCATTAACCGACCGGTCCAGCGTCGGGTCATGGCCCAGCTTCTCACCGAGGCGCCATTTAAATTTTTCCATTTCATGCATCTGGGCTTTTATAAAATCCCTGAGCACACTCTGATTTGCCTCATCGGACGGCTGGCCATGCTGCATTATCAGCTCCTTATAGCAAAAAACCACTCTGGTTAAATCCTTCGGCGATGAATCCTTACTGTTTAAGGCAAGGCACCAAAGAATTTATGGAGCCAGAGCGGTTATTTTTTCCTCAAAAAAAGAGGCACGGCGCAAGACCACCATTTCACCTTAACCACACTCACACTCTATCACCACTCAACCACTCTTGCGTCGTGCCCACTACTGCTACTCATCCTTCATCAAAACTACGGGACAGAAAGTAAGATATTACCGGAATTGTTCAGGAAGCGGAAATCGGTCGAATATTGGGTACCGCTCAGGTGGGGGAAGCGCCAATTGGCGGTTCCCCCACCAACGTTTTTACCTATCTTCCAACAATAGTTGTATCCACTGCCCGACGATAGTACGTAAACCCATACTCCTCCTTGATTTTGGAAAGATGCAGGGAGGTATCGCGGTCATAGCCCGGCGCCTCGGTTACCCGGCAGACGAAATAGGCGGGGTGGTCGATGGGGCCGTGCAGGAGCCACTGCCGGTCGCGGGACCGCGGGTCGGCGTAGCGTTTCGTGCGGCCGTAAAAGAGGTCGGTATAGCTTTTGAAAAGCGACCGGACGTAGCAATTGCCGGTAGCATACTCCTGGTAGAAGGCGACCGGACCGCCCTGGCAGTACTGCTCGATCTTGCCGGTAAAGATTGCCGAGAAGACGAGAACACAGAGGGCGCTCGATCCGAAGAGTCCGAGGACCGCAGCTGCCGGGCGGCTCTTTGCAAACAAATACATCGAAGCACCCGCCGCAAGACCGTAGCCGATCCCGAGCAGGAATTCGAAGCCCGTCCAGCGGACCGGATTGGTGAGGCAGGCAACGGCAAACCTGTCCGGGATGAGGGGAGCAATCCACCTGCTGTTTATGACGGCGATCGGGAATATCGTGAAGCAAAGGCTCAGGAGAAGCGCAAAGGCGGAGAGGCAGAAGCGCAGCGGTTTTCCGAGCGGGCGACCGTCCAGGATTATGGTCCTGAGGCCCATGGCGGCAAGATAGGTCACCGGAAACCAGGCAAGCGAAGAGTAGAGCACGGTCTTGGTTTTGACTATAGAGAAGAGGATGAGAACGACCCAGAACAGAATGAACATGAACCGGGTGACGAGGTTGAATTTCTCGTTTTGCAGGCGCCCGGGCCCGTGACGCCTGAGAAACGGCAGGATCGCGAAAAAGGACGCAGGGAAACAGCCGAACAGGATCACCAGGAAATGGAAGTAGAACGGACGTCCCTGCCCCGCATCACCGGTTGTGAAGAGCCGCACCTGATAGGCGATAAAGTTGAGGATAAATGCCGGTCCGTGCGAAATTGTTTCGATGCCGAAGAAGACCGAGCAGACAGCCGTAAAGGTCAGAAGGAATGCCGCGATCTCGGCGCGCCGGAGTATCGGCCTGAAGCGTACGGTGACCCAGTAAACCAGCATCGTCAGGCAGATGATGAGAAAGGCAACCGGCCCCTTGGCCAGGGTCGCGAGGCCGATGAAGAGGCCGGAAAGGGCAAGCGTGAGTACCCGCCGTTTGTCCGGTTTGGCCGGGAGTGCCTTGATGATGAACCACAGGCCGAGGAAGATAAGGAGGTTGAAGACCGGGTCGATGATTCCGGACTTGAAGAAAAGGTGCGGCATGAACGAGCCGAAGAAGGCGAGCGCCCAGAGAAACCCGAAGAGCGGCGTTAGAATGCTGCTGCCGATGAGGTAGACGATGACGAGCGTCGCGATACCGGTTATGGCGTCAACCAGCCGCGCGCCGAACTCGCTCATGCCGAATGCCCGCATGGAAAGCGTCTGCAGCCAGAAGTAAAACGGCGGTTTTTCATAGAAGGGCTGGTAGTTGATGGTAACCTGGCTGTAGTTGCCGGTTTCCAGCATCTCCCGCGACGCCTCGGCGAAATTGGCTTCATCCCAGTCGAACAGGTGAACGGTTCCTATGCCGGGAATGAAAAACAGTGCCCCGAACAGGATAAGGACGAAAAGAGTTACCGGTCGGTTGGCGGAAAACCGGACAAGGTTCGGGTCGGCAGGAAATTTCATGGGTATCGCGCTACTTCCGGACAGAGGGAGGCAAGGTCGCGTGCAAAGGCGCGACAGTCGGCATAGCGGTTGTCCGGATCGACGGCAGTCGCGGTGAGGATGATGCGCTCCAGGGCCTCACCGATGGGCGGGAATATCCGGCCCGGAGCTGCGGTGAAGAATTTCTCCGGAGCCGTTCGTTTGCAATAGATAATATCGTCCGCCGATCCCGCCATGACGGGAAGCACGGGAACGGCCATTTCAAGCAGCACGAGCCCGAGCGAATAGATGTCGGACCGCCGGTCGAGGCTCTCCCCCGCAGCCTGCTCCGGCGACAGGTAGAGCGCGGATCCGGCATTCGCAAAGCTCCCCGCCGCACCGGCCGACCCGAGATCGGCGAGGCAGGGTATCCCGCGCGAGTCAATCAGGATATTCGAAGGCTTTACATCGCGATGAATCATGCCCCGGCTGTGGACATAGGAAAGTGCGTCGAGAACCGGCAGCAGGAGATCGATGCATGCGGCAGGCGTCATCCGCCCGTCCGGAGAGCCGCTCTGCCGGATACGAGTACGGAGGTTGCCGCCCTCATAGAGCGGCATGACGATATAGCAGCAATCGTCGAGTTCCCCGTACCCGATGAGCCGGATGATATGGGGGTGGTCGAGCGTGGAAAGCATGATGGCCTCCAGCCGCGCCGGGCATTCGTCCGCCGGGTCGCCGTGCGGCCCACCCGGAAAAAGTTTAACGGCAACCTTCCTGCGCAGGCTCTCCTGGAACCCTGCAAAGACGATGGCCCGTGAACCACGGCCGATCTCGCCGGTCAACCGGATGCTCTCGATGCCCCGGTGCAGGCAGGCGGCGGCGAAGGTGTTGAAATCATTATTCATAAGGCATAACAATCCGCGTTTAAATTTTCAGCAGTCCAGGGTTATTACCTTTTGGGGACCGATAGAAATACCGTTCATGGTTCGACAAGCTCACCACGAACGGCATTATTTTCAAGATTTCGCCATTTCCCGTTCGTCCTGAGCATGTCGAAGGACGATTAAACCTACGCCGTTTCTCCCGATCATGCCCCCGGTCAATCGCCTTTCCTATCAAGCGACGGCGGCAGGGAAGGAGTTTCCTCTTTCTTGAGGCCGCAATTTTCAACCGATGGCGTGATGCGCCGGATGTACGACTCGTAGCGGGAAAAGAAACCGCCGGGGCAGGGAACACCGGCCTGTTTCAGCAATCCTGCGGTAAGGAATCGATGCAGCGTTTTGCCGTCGCGCGGGCCGGTAAACTTGGTATTGCACTCGCCGATGCAGGCGATGGTCACGTCGCGGATATCGGGAGCGCCTTCGCCCGCAAGTTTTGAAAGGTCAATCCGTATCACCGCATTCCAGAGCCCGTAGTTGGTGCGGCGCGTGGTGTTCGGCGGGGCATCGAAGGGTTTGATGACATCGTCCGAGGTCCCGCTTTTCGCCATGTTCGACGGCGGCTCCCGCAGCATGAGGACTTCGGGATGGAATTTTCCGTCGGTAAGCATGGCCGGATCGACGCCGCTGTCCGCGTCCGGGGCCGGGATGTCGTATGGCGCAAGCCCGTCGCCGGCGTTGGAGATCAGCCGTTTGTGAAGCCCGAGCCAGGTCGGCCGCAGGTTGTTCAGGTCGGCGAAGGGATGCACACGGGCAACGGTGTCGTTGAGTGCCACCGTATCGCCGTCGAGAACAACGGAAGACAGGACCAGCGACGGATGGTCGGACGGCCGGACGATGATGTCATTATTGTAAAGCATGTTGAAGAGGTGCATCTGTTCATAGAGCGAAAGCTCCAGCGTCCCGAGCGCGGCTGAGTACATGCTGTCCGATGCCATGGCGAGCTTTCCGGAAGCCTCGGCGAGTGAATCTTCATCAACCCCTGCCAGCCGTGCCAGCTCTTTGTAGGCGCGAACGCCGGTCATGGTTTTGAGCCGCAGCGTGTCCTTGATACGCGAAAAGGCGCCGATGCGGTAGCAGAACTGGACAAGAGGGAAGGCGTCGGCCGAGACTTCGCCGTTGTCGTCGAAGAGTCGCCGGTTGAGCCGGTACTCCGACTCCACGCCGAAAATATTGTCGGATGCGGCCAGCTGGTCGAAGAGGTACTGGCAGCCTTCGAAAACGTTGTTATGGTTATGCACCGGGTAACCGCGCCCCGGCACCGCACTGTGAAGGAAAACGACGCCCGTCAGCGTGCCGTTCTTCCGTTCGAGGGAGTGCCGCCAGGGGACTTCGTCAAGCACGGCGACCGAATCGCTCCATTTGCTGTAGGGCATGAAATTGCCCAGATCGAAGTTAAGGGCGTTGAATACCGGCTTGGCCGTGGATGATCCGTTCGGGATCCGGTTGCGAAGGAGCCCGGCGAGACGGGATCCGAGTTTATCCTTTGAATAGTAGGCCAGGAGGCGACCGGTTTTTGAATCCATGGCGGCATAGGCGAAATATTGCCCGCTTACCTCAACCGACTTCCGGTACCAGGTTGTAAAGGTCCGGCGAAAGCGACCGTGCCGGAGCCGTTTGAAGATGATTGATTCGAAAACCGTGTCGCCGGGATTGAGCGTCGTCAGGACCGCACTTCCTTCCTCACGGAAGTCAATCGGCTCGCGCAGAATGCGCTGCTGCGCGATGGTGTCGACCGGCTGCCTGACCGATTCGATGACCGTATCGGCCGACGCGATGCGCACGTCGGTAGCCAGCATCCGGTCGGGCCCGTAGCCGCGGTCATTGACAAGGGCTTCAATTGCCTTCTGGAGCGGAGCATCGATCGAGAGCGATATCTTGAGGTTTCCTTTTTTGCGTATCAGGGAGGAGGGATCGATGAAGTCCATGCGGCCCGCATCCTCGGGAGAGAATCCGTTATGCTTCAGGGCCATGAGCCAGAATTCGTTGGCACAGTCCACCAGGGACCCGTAGGTGGCGTCGATCCGCCTGGGGCGGGAAAAACTGAGGGTATCGATCTCGGCGAGCACCGCCGCCTGCTTTGACGCATCCCATCCGAGCGCGCTCCCGATCCGCGGCATGTCGAGGCGGCACTGTTGCGCAATTTTCTGGTGGGTATTCCGGCCCCACTTGACCATTCGTGAAAGGTAGACGCACTGCGCATCGGTCAGCTGGGAAAGGTCCTTGTCGAAGAGCCCGGCCGCAATATCTTTGAATCCGACCAGTCCGTAGTCGCTGGTCACACAGTGATTGAGATACACCTCAAGGATATCGTCGGGGCTGTACAGCTTGCGGAGCGCAGCAGCCAGTTTCAGCTCCCGCAGCTTGCGGTCGAAGGAGCGGTTGACATGGCGACGTCCACTCGCATCGAGGCGGGAGATGAAGAGCTTTGCCACCTGCTGGGTAATGGTCGAGGTTCCGCGCAGGGATGAGTGATGGCCCGAGAATATCGATTGAAAGGCCGACCGTGCCGCAGCCCGCACAAAGCTGCCGAATTCAAAGCCGTGGTCGTTTTTCATGAAGGTCCGGTCTTCGGCGGCAATGAGCGACGAAACAAGAACCGGCGGAAATTCGGAGGTCCGGGCCCGGCTGTGGTCGGTTTTGATTATTGCAAGCCGCCGGTCGTTCCGATCCGTTATCTCGATCGAGTTCGAGTAGTGCCGTATTTCCCGGAGGCGATCGATGATGGAGAGGGACGGATAATCGCTGATGACGATGCCGTCAACCGTAGCGGCGGCGCTTACCGTATCGGCGGCCTCATGCCCGATGATACGCCGTGCGGTCTGGTCCATGGTCTGGCCGGTCAGCACGTCTTCCCATCCGGCTCCGACCTCCTTTGAAAGCAGCCCGCGCCGCTCAAGTTCGGCAAGGCGATTGCCCCAGGAGTCGAAGTACCGGGTTACGGCATAGTCGGCCAGAAAATACCCGGCGACGCCAAGGATGACGACGACGATAAACCCGATGAACAGAAATTTTCCTATCCCGGCGAGGAAGGATCGTTTTGCCCTTTTCGGATTTTGCCCGCCGGATTTTTTTTTGGGAACACTCATAGGGTATCGCGAAACAGCCTGTTCAGGGAATCGATGGATTCGAGCACCACATCGGGTTTAACCGTCGACAACTCGATGTCGGCCGGCGTGGATTCACCGGTAAGCACGCAGATGGTCAAGGCACCGGCGGCTTTACCTGCCGCTATATCGGTATAGAGCCGGTCACCGATGATGACGGTCCGATCGACCGGGACATGCATGCTTTCGCACACGGCAAAAATCATGGCCGGATTGGGCTTTCCCACAACATAGGGTTTCTTTCCCGTTGCCTTTTCTATCATGAAACAGATCGAGCCGCAATCGGGAATGGACCTGCCGTCTTCGACCGGGCACACGTAATCGGGATTCGTGGCAACATACTCGACTCCCCGGGCAATATAGCCGCAGGCGGCCAGGATTTTCTCATAAGTCAGCTCAAGGTCGAATCCGGCCACAACGAAATCTACAGGACCCGTTTCGGAACGGCCATTTACAATTTCGAGCCCGTAGGAGGCAAGTTCCCGGCAGAGGGCAATCGTTCCGGCAACGAATATCCGGGCATGCGGTTTTTTATGTGAAAGGTAAACGCCGGTAGCCTGGCCCGAAGTGAAAACGTTTGCGGGTGCTGCCGGAATCCCCCGTTTTTCAAGGGTGCACCGATATTCTTCGGCGGAACGCGATGAGTTGTTGGTCAGGAAAACGTAACCGATCTTCCTTTTTCCGAGGCACTCGATGAACGCCGATGCTCCCGGTATCAGGGTGGACCCGCGATATACGGTGCCGTCCAGATCGAGCAGGAACAGGGATGCGTTCTTAAGACGGGACTCGATCTCTTTAGTCAATAAGAGCATAGACGATACGGGGGCAGGGAAGTTGCTCCGGATGTTTCCTGGTCCATTTTACCAGCGTATGCAAAAAATACATTATAGGCTTCCGGCGAACTTCCCGGATTGGAACCTATTTCGCCGGCATGCCTGCGGGCTGCAACCGCGGCGTGCATTCTTTGCGGCGATTGCATCGAAGGCCGGAAGTGCGAAAGCTTAAATGTCACGCATCGGGCCTTGGCTGCGAAGCGCGGATTCGGGAATGTCGGGTCGAACCGAATCACGGAATTCGCCGTCTATGCCGCGAACCCGGCCGACGGAATCAGCCTCGGTTGCAAAGGCGGTTCCGTAAGGCAACAGCCTTGTCGGGATGGTTGGTGATGATCGCATCCACGACCGGGTCGACGAGGAGCGCCATGATATCGCTTCTTCTGTCGACGGTCCAGACGGCGATTCTCCTGCCCCGTTTTTTCATCTCCGCGAAATACGTCCGGCGGTCGTTGAAGAGTTTTTGCGAGGGAGCGAGGATCTCGGGCATTGAGTCGCGGTCGGACGGAGGATCGGCATCGTCGGCGAGAATGAGCCCCGTAATGATGCTCTTGTCAATGGCCATCGCGGATTCGATGATGCCGCGGTCAAACGAGGTGATGATGAACTTGTCATCGGCAAAGCAGGCACGCGCAAGCCGGATGACCTCCTCCTCGCAGCCGGGCTCCTTGAGCTCGATATCGAGCATGGTCTTCCCCGCAAGTGCGGAAAACACCAGGTCGAGCGTCGGTACGGTGAATTTTCTCTTTGCGGTATGCGCCAGCAGCTCCGGGTAGGTGCAGTCCTTCACCAAGGGCAATCGGGTAAAACGCGAGACCCACGGGTCGTGAAAGGTCACGAGCACCTTGTCGGCTGTTTTCCTTACGTCGAGTTCGATCATGTCCGCACCCGTTTCCAGTGCGGCCGTGAACGATTCGAGCGTGTTTTCCCGGGCATGCTGCGGCGCGCCCCGGTGAGCGACGATAGTAACCATGGCTTAAGAGCTATTCCCGTGTGAGGAAATCGACCAGCAGCCGGACACCATACCCGGTAGCGAAGGCCGGCACCTCTCCCCGCGCCGACCCGTCGTTCCAGGCTGTTCCTGCAATATCAAGATGCGCCCACGGCAGGTCGCCGGTAAACTCCTGGATAAAGGCGGCACCGGTAATGGAACTGGCGTATCCTTTCTTGAGCTTCGAAAGATTGCGCAGGTCCGCGATGTCGCTCTTGAGCGACTCGCGGTATTCGCGGTAGAGCGGGAACCGCCACAAGCGCTCCCCGGTCTTTTCTCCCGCCGCAAAGAGTTCTCCGGCGAGCGCGTCGTCGTTCGAAAAAAGCCCGGCAACCGTATCCCCGAGGGCGCTCAGGATGCCGCCGGTGAGGGTGGCGAGATCGATGATGCGGCCGGGCGCATAGTGCTTCCGGCACCAGGAAACGGCATCGGCCAGGACCAGCCGCCCCTCGGCATCGGTCGACAGGATCTCAACGGTTTTCCCCTCGTAGGAGGAATAGATATCGCCGGGAAAGTAGGCGTGCTCCCCGATCGCGTTTTGCGCCGCGGCAATGACTCCCACGACGTTGACTTTCGCCTTGATTGCCGCCAGGGTACGCATGGTGCCCAGTACCGCGGCGGCGCCCGCCATGTCGCATCGCATGGTTTCGATGTGGCCGGTCGGCTTCAGGTTCTGGCCGCCCGAATCGAAGGTGATCCCTTTGCCGACAATGCCGGTTTTCTCCGGTGACGCCCGGTCGCCGGCATACTCGATGACTATCAGCCGCGGAGGGGTTTCCGAGCCCTGGCCTACAGCCTTGAGCAGGTGCAGTCCCTTCTCGGCAATCTCCTTTTCATCGAGGACCGTCACCTTCAGCTTTCCGCCCTTCGCAAGCGCCGTCGCTTCCTGGGCAAGGCGCGCGGGCGTCATCGTCGAGGCATTTTCATTGACAAGATCGCGGGCATAGTCCGTTGCCGCGCAGACCGTTTCGAGCCTGCGGAGCTCTTCGAGGGCACTCTTTTCGCCGACGAACTCTATTTTCTCCAGCATGACCGGGGGCTCACTCTTATATTTCAGGAAGCGGTAGTTCCCCAGCAGCGTCCCCTCGATCACCGCCGCGAAGGTCCCAACGCCCGCCGGACTGCCCTCGGGAAGCACGACGGAGACGTCGGTGCGCTTCAGGTCATGCACCCTGCGGATCGCGTTCGCCGCCCCGGCCCGGACCGTATCCGGCGTGCACGATTTTTGTTCGCCGAGTCCGACGGTGATGAGCGTGGAATCGTCCTCATATCCAAGCGAAATTTCGTTCGTCTCGCCCGAAAAATCCCGGATGTTCGCGGCTTCCTCTTTTGTCAGAAAAACGATACGGGTAGGGAACGTATGATGCCTGGATACGGTTATGGTTACGCTCATGGCAGAACTCCTCTCTTAAATACGGTCGACCGGCGGATAAAAGTAGAAGATAAAATATATATCCAAAGGGATAAAAAGGAAATTACGATGTTCGGGGATATCCTGCCGGAGTTGCCGGGAAGTATTGGAGGAGGGAGCTTATCGCTTACTATCACTGCCTTTGGTGGGGGAACCGAGCACAAAGTCCATCGGTGGGGGAACCATTGAAGCTCCCCGAAGCAGCCTGCCATCTTCTATAGGAGAGGAAATATTTGTAAATCGCCCCTGTTCCTGCGTGCGCATTCGGCATCGAGCCTCGCGCCCTTCGGGATTCTTCGGAGTGGCCTTCGCACATACTATGCTTCGGCTCGGCAGGCCTGCGGCAAAAAATCCTGCATATTAGTATTTCGGGGCCGCTTTTCCCGTCAGCAGTTCCACCATTTTCTGAAAAAGAAGAAGATTTTCGGGACTGTCCGGTTCCATTGCCGCTTTCGTGGAGGGTACCTTGGTTTGCATGGCAAGGGAGATAAGCCCGGTTGTCCCTTGGCATTCTTTCATGTACTTATAGTACTTCAGCAACTTTTCAGCCATTGTGCCCTCCCTGAAAAGTCTTGTATGCCTCAATATACAGTTGCGCTTCGGCGCCCCATTTATCCGGTGGCTGTATTTTCCATTCGCAGTGATCATCGCCCTTGCCGATGCATACCGGCTCAATGGCGATGAGGGGCGAACCGAAAAAAGCCGTACTCCAGCCGGAAGCATACCCCATAAGCGACCAGCATACCGGCTCGGTCGAGTTCTCGTAATAACAGAGGTGCTGCTGAGCCTCGTAGGAGTTGGACCACATGCCGGTGAAGAAGAATTCCCCGGTCTGCCGGTCATAGTGAAGCTCCCGCGGCGTTGCCTGAACGATTCCCTCCCAGGTATGGATTACCGGACCTGACGCCAGAAGATCCAATTCCGTATCGAAGGTGTAGTTCATCTTCATCTGCATGAAATCCGCATAGCCGTTCTGGTACCCGAATTCCAGAAAAAGGGTGCGCGCTTTCTTTATGCCCACCGCCTCGATGATACTGTGCCGCAATAGCCCGATTGCATTGACATCGAATATTGCGAGCCGAGCATCGTGAAAAGAAGTTATCCCCTTTGCGACATCGAATATGAGATCTTTCTGGAGATTGAAATCGCTGGCTTTCATGCCGGACTCTCCTTGCAGATTTGGGTATGCCCCTCATGATCCATAATGGAGCAACGGCGACGATGAGGATTATGCTGATTATACCATTGCTTATTGCAAAAAGCCCTACCTTATTGCAGGCAGAGGATCTCCTGCATGTGGCATGAAAGATCGGGAACGCGCGGTTTATGGCCGGTAATGCTTCCGGCGCGTTCAGGAAGCAGGAATACCGGATCGAACGGCCCGGATTATCTGGAGCGGAAGCGGTTTTTATGATACCATTATATGATAAGATATCAGAGTGTCTTCATAACGACGCGAAGGTGACCCCTGAAACCGGGAGGATTGTTTATGCTTCGGGACTGCAAACCTCAGCGTTTTGCACCGGCGATTATTACCCTTGCGCTTCTTGTGCTGAACATGGCCGTACAGTTTCTCCGAGCCGCCCCCCTGATCGGATCGATCGTTACCGCCGCACTTGCCGCATCAGTCCTATGGCTCCTCTTCGAGCACCATCGCATTTTGAAATCGCAATACGATCTCTGCGCCGCCATCCGCAAGACCGCTGAAGACATTATCGACAAGCCCGCTGCCATAAAAAGTGCCGACGATATCGATGCTCTCGAAACATTCCGGACACTGGTACAACGTTTCACGGAGTCGAACGATCGGTTAAAAAAGGATATGCGGCAAAGGATCGAAGAGCTGTCGCGCAGCGAAGCCGATCTCCTTTTTCTCAGTAACGCGCTGCCCCTCGGCGTGCTGCTCAAGGTACTCGATGGCCCGGTCGTTTTTGCCAATGCGCACTGGGACCAGCTCTTCGCATTTTTAAAAAACGACAACGGTGGAAAAGAGTGGGAGTGCTGGGAACGCTGGGTGCACCCGGATGATGTTGGGCGGATGCGGAACATCTGGAAAACGACACGGGAGCAGTTCTCGAAGTTCTCCGGAGAGTTTCGGACCATAATTAACGGGAAACCTGGATGGATGCATCTGCGCATCAGCATGCTCTCTTCGAGCGAAGGAGGGCGAATCATCGTCATCGCCGAGGACATTACCTGGCGCATGGAGGCTGAAATGCAGCTGCAGGAAGCGCATTCACTGCTCATGCAATCGGAAAAACTTGCCGGCATAGGTCAGCTGGCTGCCGGCGTTGCACACGAAATCAACAACCCGGTCGCCTATATTCTCGGCAATACGGAGGCGCTCAATGAATACTTCGCCACTATCAAGAAAATACTTTCGCTTTACAATTGCGGAAGGCCTCCCGAAGAGATCGCCTCTGCAAAGCATGATCTCGATTTCGACTATATTCTCAACGACGTCGACGGCCTGTTGACCGACAATATCAAGGGACTCAATCGGGTGGCCGAGATTGTGGCCAATCTGAAGGGGTTTTCCCGGACCGGACAGACGAACGACCTGATTGAGGCGGATCTCGAAGAAAATCTGAAAAGCACGCTCATGGTCGCCAACAATGAAATAAAGTACCATGCCGATGTCAAACTGGCATTCGGCGGAATCAGCCATATCCGCTGCAGAAGCGGCGAGATCAACCAGGTATTTCTCAACATACTGGTCAACGCCGCCCAGGCCATCCGGGAACAGGGACGCAGCGACCGCGGACTTATCACGATTTCCACCTGGGAAGACGATGCCTCGGCGTATTGTTCGATCGCCGATGACGGGCCGGGGATGCCTGCACAGGTGCGGAAGAAAATTTTCGAGCCTTTCTTTACAACAAAGCCGATCGGCAAGGGGACCGGGCTCGGGCTCAATATCTCCTGGGATATCATTGTCAACAGGCATCGGGGTGAGATCATCGTTGAAAGTGAACCGGGAAAGGGAACGCGTTTTACCATTAAATTACCCAGAGAACGGAAAGCCGTCGCATGACAAAACGCATACTGGTCGTCGATGATGAGGAAAGTATGATCCGGTGGCTCGGCAGGACGCTGCGGAGCAGCGGCTACATAATCCATACCGCAGGCAGCGGTGACGAGGCGCTTGCTATTATGGAGCACGAGCCGATCGACATGATCATGAGCGATATGCGCATGCCCGGCATGAACGGATATGAACTGCTGCTTGCGGTAAAAAAAAGATACCCTAAGATAATCCGGGTCATGCTGAGCGCGTATGCCGAACGGGAGATCGTCATCAAGGCCGTCGCGGATGGTGCGGCCCGTGCGTACCTTGACAAACCAATCGACAATGCAATGCTGAAATCACGCATTGGCCGGCTCTTCAGTACCTGCGACCGGCTTCACAATATGCAGCTGCTCAGCGTAATCGAAAAAATGGACGTCATGCCCGTACTTCCTTCGGTATACGATAAACTGGTCGCTCTTATCCGCCGGAATTGCTCGATGGAAGAGGTCGCCGGATTAATCACCCGGAATCCGGAATATGCGGCAAAGATTCTCCAGCTTGCCAACTCCTCCTTTTATGGTGCCACCATTGGTACCATTATCCAGGCGGTCGTATTCCTTGGCCTGGAAACCCTGAAAAATCTCATTCTCAGCACCGAGATTTTCCGTTCCTTTCTGACCACGCCCTCCAACCGTCAGGAAGTCGTCTTCCTGCTCGAACATGCAAACATGACCAACCGGCTTTTCCACGGTTTGTATCAACGTCTTAACCGCAAAGCCGTCCCGGGCGAGTACTCATGCGCCGGATTGCTGCATGATACCGGTTTCCTGCTCATGCTGAAATACTTTCCTTCCCAATACCAGGCGATCATGCATGCGCAGCCCGATGACCACGCCATCAGCCCGGAATCCGCCGAGGTCACGGCAATCGGCGTGTCGCACAGCAGCCTTGGCGCATGCCTCCTTGACCTATGGAATCTTCCGCACGGCATCGTCGAAACTTGTCTTTATCACCATGATCCGCTCAACGATGCGGTTACGGAGCCCCAACTCTGTGCACTTGTCCATATTGCCGACGCTTTCACCTGGAATGCCATACACAGCGTCAAATATCCATGTCCGATCCGGGAAGAAGTGTTTTCACGTCTCCCGGCCGACCGGATGCGGACGGAGGAAATCATGCAGGAGCTGATGATCAGCGTCGGTTAATTTACATGATAAATTGATGACCCCGGGAGGATTAGTCATGGAACATACCGTTCTCTTTGTCGATGATGAACCGATGGTGCTGGATTCGATTCGCCGCTCCCTCCATCGGGAGCTTTACACTGTGGTCACAGCGACAAGCGCCGCAGATGCGCTCCGGCAGTTGAGCGGTCTCGCTCCCAGCGTCATCGTCTCCGATATGCGCATGCCGGGCATTGATGGGATCGGTTTTCTCACCGAAGCCCGGAAAATCCTTCCTGATGCCGTCTATCTGATGCTTTCGGCCTACTCCGATATAGAAAAAATCATGCAGGCGATCAACGAAGGCCATGTCTGGCGATATATCGCAAAACCGTGGCAGAAGGAGGAACTGCGCCTGGCAGTGAATAACGCGCTTGAAATATTCGAATTCCGCGAATCCAAAAAAGAGCTGCTTGCGGTACTCGAAATCAAGAACCGTCAACTTGAAGAGATCAACGTCGTTCTTGAGGAAAAAGTCAGGGAACGCACGCGACAACTTCAGGAAAAGAATGCAATTCTCCAGATGCTGGCCGAAGATGCGGATATACAGGCCATCCTCGAACGCATTTGCCGGGCGGCAGCCGTCGAACTCGGCGCTTCGCCGATTTTTATCGAAGTCCCTTTTCTTGCACGGTGGTTTTCCGACACCGAAGTGCAGCCATTGCAGGAAGAACGCGATCTCGGCGCGCGGACTGCTCAAGAACGTCGTGAAGTTGCCGACACTGCCGCCCGCGCGGTGCCTCTTGTCATGGGGAACAATGTGCTTGGATCGCTTATTGTTCGCACCATGCCCGCTGACAACGTCCCGCCGCTCGGCGAATCGCTCGGCGGATTCATCTCCGCGGCGGCTATCTGTCTTCTGCAGGCGCGGAATATGCAGGAGATTCCCGATCTGTCGGAAAGAATCGATCGGCTCGTGGGAGAGTTCTAATGCCTCCTTCCCCCAGGTTGAAGATTTCCCCACGTGCAGACGGCAGCAGTGCAATCCTCACGCTCCTGGACCGTAACGTCACCGAGGCGGATATACAGGAGTGCCTGGCACGTAACGATATCATTGCCGGTATCGACTGGACCGCAATACGCGGCGCACTGGCGGAGGCTGCGCGCGACGGACGAGTGAGGGTTGACATTCCGGCAGTTGCGGCACCGGAAATGCGCTACCGGATGTTCTACTTCGATGATGAAACGGCAGTGGACGATGCCGACGTCCGCCGCATTGCCGAATCGCTCGGGCCGGTTGCGGAAACACTCGATTGCCTCCGCCGTCACGAGGATATAATCACGCCGGTCATGGCACGATTTCTTAAACAGGACGAGTGCTTCTGGACTTTCCGAAACGACGGCGATTCGATTGATATCTACGGAAGTCCCCGACCGCTCATCCCCGGTCGCCGACCGCCGCTCCGTCACAGCCCAGCCCTTGCCGTAACAGCTGACCATAAGAAAATCGAGTACCGGGCGATACGGTCCGGCTACGTGCAGATGAATCGGGATGGCGAGATCGATATCGTCTCGCCATTCATGCTCAGCACCGATCGGATGACTCTCTTTTTTCTCCAGCTCCCCTTGTGCCATGGCCGCGCAGCCTTACTCGACGAACTTGTCGCAACGGGACACCGCCGGGCAGCGGCACCGGACGGCGAAATCCCCATCGAACGCGAGGCACTGTCAAGGCTCCTTGCCTCCGGAAAATCACAGATGATCATGTTCCGGCAGGGATTCTCTCCTGTTCCGGGGAACGACGCGGTCCTGAGGTTCTCCCCTGCGTTGCAACCGAATATTTCGGAAGATGCTTTCGGACGCATCGACATTCGCGAATCTTCGGACTACCTGGAGATACGTGAAGGAACGCTCATCGCAGAAAAAATCGATCCGCAACCGGGAGCGCCGGGAGAAACGGCGCTTGGTGAACCGATTCCGGGGTTGCCGGGGAACGACGTGCCGTTCAAGGCCGGTGAAAATATTATTGATATATGCGAAAACGGGAAACACCGTTATGTTGCCGGTAAATCGGGAGCTTTGCGGCTCTCGTCCTCCGGTGCCGCAATATGCGAAGTCCTGCACGTTTCCGGCAATATCGGCCTGGAAACCGGCAATCTCCGTTCGGGCAAGAGCATCGTTGCCAACGGCAGTATCGAATCGGGATTTATTGTAGAATGCGGCGGAGATCTGACGGTGCATGGCGGCATCGAAAATGGTGCTGTAGTCAAGTGTACCGGGCATATGGTCGTGCGCGGAGGAGTCTTTGGCGAACAGACCGATATTATTGTGCGTGGAAACGCGGAGATCGGCTTTATTCAGGGCGGTCGCATTCAAATCGACGGCAACCTTAAGGTGAATGGCTTCATTTATAACGCGCAGGTGGTGTGTGGAGATGCTCTCGTCGTAAAGGGCGCCGGTCTTACCGGCAATGCAAAGGGATGCGTTATCGGCGGGACCACCGTGGCCATGCGCAGCATGGAACTTGCTTCCGCGGGAAGCGATGCGGTGACGACGAATCTTACTTGCGGGATCAATCCTGCGACTCTTGAACTTATCGCTGCAACGCAGACACGGATCGCTGCGTTGAATAAAACAGCTGTCCGCTTGCGGAAAACGATCGGTATCGACCTCACGGGCAGCGACGCAGCGGAACAGATGCGCAAAAGCACGAACAAGGAACTTATCAGGACCCTTCTCCTTGAGTTAAAAAAAGTGTCACAGGAACAGGGCGAACTCATGAAAAAATTGCCGTTTCTCGAAAAATACGCGATGTTCGCCTCTTCCGATCAATGCTTCATCGCGATCAAACACCAACTGATTCCGGTAGTCGCTATGCGCATCTGCAAGGCATCGCGGACAATTTTCGAACCTGCAGAAACGGTGATCTGCCGCTACCGGGAAAAAAATGGGGTGGTCATGGCGCACGAACGGCTGGCAAGATAATGCTCCGGCGACCTGTCCATCATTACCGGCAAAATTGCCGGATATCGATATGCATCACCATAAAACTAACCGGCCTGCCGCTCCCTCTCTTACCAACGGTCCTCCGCAATGGTACAATTACATGCACCGAACAATTGTCGTTACCGGGAGTTAGTGCCTAACCGGCGTTGATTTCCTTAACACTATAAACCATTGTCAGGGTTAAAAGGGGAGGTTTCAATGTCGGGAATGGAATTAAAGCGCTGGATGCCGGTCGTAATCGTCCTCTGGACATTGGCTGGAAGCGCCTTCGCGCGCCACTTCAATCCACTTGACAGTGAAACCGGAGCAACCCTGACGGTTTTTCTCGATACCGCCGCGCACCCGACCCTGAACGGCGCTCCGATATCGTCAAATACGCTCGGGGTGCCCGATGAGATCGGCGTCTTCGATTCAGCCGGTAACTGCTGGGGAGTGGGCAACTGGCCTGCAGGGCCTACCGGCACCATCACGGTTGCGGGCTACAACAATACCGGCGTTATCAAGCCCGGCTTCAAAGCCGGGGCGAGGCTGCACTTCCGGGTATGGGATACCCTGACGGGTGAAATGCCCGCCATAGTCACCTTCTATCCTCCCAACGGGCCGGTCCCCTTTCCGCCCGGCATGACTCCCTCGACCGATTCAACCTTCGTTGCCGGGAGTCCGGTCGCCTACTCGGTACCGATGAGCATTACCGGCATTTCCGCCCCGTCCGCTCCGGGCCTCTCTTCCCCGGCAAACAGCGCTCTGGCCCAGCCACTGGCAGTAATCCTGAACTGGAGCGGCGTCGCCTATGCCTCCTCCTATTCACTGCAAGTGTCCACCTCCGCCGCATTCGCTACGACGCTCTCGTACCAGACCGGAATCACGGCAATTGCGGGAGCGCCGGGAGGGCTCGCAGCCAACGCAACCTATTACTGGCGAGTCAATGCAACGAATTTTGCGGGGACCGGGAGCTGGAGTGCCGGCTGGACCTTCAGCACCATCACCCAGACCGTTGTCACCGCGAGCACCGGCTCCTCGGGCAACATTCTCGGCATAGCCTCCGGGGCGGCAAAGGGGTATGTAGCCGTCGGGAGCAGCGGAACGGTCTCTACGTCAACCGACGGCGTCCACTGGACCCCGCAGACCTCGGGGACCCATGCATCGCTCCACTCGGTTGTTTACGATGAATTCGTCGCGGTCGGCGATTCCGGCACCATCCTGACTTCGCCCGACGGCGTTGCCTGGACGCCCCGCACCTCCAACACCACGCAAAATCTCAACGCCATCGCCTACAATGGCGCCCAGTTTGTCGCGGCAGGCAATGGCGGTACTATCCTGACCTCGACCGACGGCATTGCCTGGACTACCGCAACCTCGGGAACCTCGGCGAACCTGACCGGTGCAACGTATGGGGACAACTTATTTGCCGTCGTCGGCGCCGGGGGAGCCATCCTGACTTCGGCTACCGGGACCGTGTGGACAGGCCGGAGTTCCGGCTCGTCGGTAAATCTTACGGGGATCGTCTGCGGCGGGACCCTTTTTATCGCCGTGGGCAGTTCAGGAACGATTATAGGCTCTCCGGACGGTACCGCCTGGACCGGCAGGAGTTCGGGGACGGCCGACAGCCTGTTGAGCGTGGCTTACGGGGCAGGGCAATTCGCCGCCGTGGGTACCGGCGGCATTCTCCTCACCTCCACCGACGGCAGCAACTGGTCCGGCGGGGGTACCGGCACCGGGGCCACCCTGAGCGCCGTCATCATAACCGGCAGCCAGATCATCGGCGCCGGGAGTTCCGGGGCGGTTGTCAATTCGGTCGCCACCGATGTGCCGGTGCTCTCCTCACCGGTCAATTTTTCGGCCAACCTCCCGGCTTCCGGAGTAAGCCTGAGCTGGGCAAATGAAAGCGGCGCGGTTTCGTATACGGTAGAGGTTTCGACCGATGCATCCTTTGGATCGACGGTCCTGAAGCAGGGCGGCCTGGTTTCAACCGGGCTGGCGGCAGGCCCTCTCGCAATCGGCACCACCTATTACTGGCAGGTGGGTGCCCAGTTTTCAACCTATTCGGGCGCGTGGTCGAGCCTCTGGAATTTTTCGACCCTGCCGCCTCCCGGCGCTCCGGCCCTTTCCTACCCGGGCAATGCCGCCACCAGCGGTTCGCTCGCGCTGAGCCTCTCCTGGGGCACGGTTTCCGCAGCGTCAACGTATGATATCATAGTGTCCACCAGTTCCCTCTTCGGCACCACGGTCCTGTGCCAGAACGGACTGACGGCGCAATCGGTAGCGCTCGCCGGACTCGCCAATTATACCACGTACTACTGGAAAGCAAGTGCCGTCAATGCGAGCGGCGCAGGCGCATGGTCGGGAGTCTGGAGTTTTACCACACCGGTGCGTTTCGGTATTCCGCTTAAAAACGGCTGGTTCATGTACTCCCTGAATATTCATCCGGCGGATTCTTCGACCAGCGGCGTCTTCGCCGGGCTCAAGGGGTTCATCCTGGCAATGGACGGAAACGACAA
Organism: Fibrobacterota bacterium; assembly: GCA_003164335.1. GTDB lineage: Bacteria > Fibrobacterota > Chitinivibrionia > Chitinivibrionales > Chitinispirillaceae > BOG-1184. Next base: position 42,887 of record PLTF01000019.1, on the reverse strand, counting down.
CCTCTACTGGCCGGGTGCATCTCTTGACGAAATCGGCAGCCTCCATACCGGATCCGGCTACTGGGTCCTCGACACCGTGGCGACCGATACGCTCAGGTTGACCGGCGCTGCCGACGCAGTCTCGTCCACGCCCATTCCGCTGACGGCCTCCAACTGGAATCTTGTCACCTACCTGCCGCAGACGGGGCTGCCCGTTGCGACGGCGCTTGCCCCGATAAGCACCCAGCTCGTGCTTGCCATGGACGGCGCCAGCAACCTTTACTGGCCCGCCGCATCGCTCGATGAGATCGGCACCATGGTCCCCGGCAACGGCTATTACATTTTAACAAATGCGACAACGACGCTGACCTATCCGCCGGGTGGCGGCCCGGCAAAGGTGTCCGCTGCCGCCGGGAACCTCCCCTGCCCGACCCCTCTCCGGCACTTTAAAAAGCACGCTTCGACCGGTAACTTTGCTGCGTTCCTCGGCAGGCACATCGAATGCGGGGGCAAAGCCGCTTCCGACAAATGCGAGGTCGGCGCTTTTGACACGAAGGGGAACATAGTCGGGGCCGGAACCGTGAAAAACGGCATTGTCGCCTTTGCACTGTGGGGAAAGGGCCCGATGACCGGGGAAAAGGACGGCTGCGGACCGTCTGAAAAGATTACCTTCAAGCTATGGAACGGTGCGGCTGAGTATCCTCTTGCAGCCGCAGGCGGCGATCCGGTCTATGCGGCAAGGACGATCCTCTCGGCAACGCTTGCCGTTCCTGCGGGCGCATTCATATCCTCGTTCAACCTTGCCCGGGCGTATCCGAACCCGTTCAAGGGATCAATGAAAGTCGCCTTTGACGTGCCGACGATCGCAGGGGCTTCGCAGCATGCCGTCGAGATCGCTATATTTGACATGAAGGGCGATCTTGTAAAGCAGTTGGCAAAGGGAGTCTACCGGGCGGGGCATTATGAACTGGCGTGGAACGGCACTGAAGCCCGCGACGGTGCGGTGGGGTCGAGCGTGTACATTGTGCGAATGAAGGCCGCCGGCTTCGACAAGCAGATTAAGCTGGTCCATCTGGGAAATTAAATACGTTGGAGAGTTGGAGAGTTCGAGGGTTAAAACATAAAAGATTTTATTAAAGTAGGGGCAACCCTATGTGGTTGCCCTGTAACAAATGAAAACCGAGGCCCTGCCGGCAGAGCTTTTTTTATGCACCCGACACCCTTTGCCGCTCGGCCTGCCGACGGTGCATCTCCGGGGACTCTTTCGCGACAAGAAAGAGCAGGCCGCTTGCCGCTATCATGACCGCGAGCCCGATGAGCGACGGAATATACGAATTGTGGAAAGCGCTCTTGAGTCTGTCCATGAGGACGATGAGGAGGCCCGAAGCCTGGACCACGAGAGCGAATATGCCGTTGCTGGTGCCTTCCGGAGCAGGGTGCGTGATCTCGGCGCCATACTGGTACGCCAGCGGCGTGACGCCGGTGATGCAGAAGCCGAGAAGAACGAAGCAGGCAATCTCGAAGTGGAACCCCTTTCCCATTGCGAGACACAGGGTTGCCGGAACCGCGCCGAAAATGCCCAGCAGGATGATCGTCTTCCTTTGACGGATCGCATCCGAGAGAACGGGAAGGGCGATGCTGCCGACGATTCCCGCCGCCAGCAGGACCACGGTCAGGGTAACGCCCTGATCGATGGAGAGTCCCTTCTCGCGGCCGAAGCCGTCGATAAGGGTGAACACCGCATTGACTATCCCGCTGCCGATAAAAAGGGCAAACGACAGGAAATAGACCTCCCGCTGCCGCAACATCTTTTTTAACCCGTCCAGGACCAGCGCGCGCGCCTCCGTTTCCGGAGGGCCGACAGGAGTCGGCGGTTTGGAGCGCGCGAAGATAAGGAAGAGCACAACGGCGGCGAGCGTTGCTCCCCCGTAAATCATCTGCATGCCCGCAATGTGGTAAGCGTCGACGAGGCGCGGTCCAAGCGCTTCGCCGACGCCTATCCCGAGGAACATCGCAAGAAAAATGATCCCGGTGATCGTCGCCCGTTGCTTCTGCGGAAACCACACCGCCGCGAGCTTGGTAAAGGCATTGAGCAGGAACGGCTGGCCGACCGCAATGCCGATAGATCCGATGAGCGCAACGGAATAATTGAACGGGAAGAGCGCGCGAAGAAGGCCGAATACGGCCATAAGTATAGCGCCGAAGCCGACGGCTTTCTTGAACCCGAAATGATCGATGGCCCAGGCGGCCGGGAATGAAACCGGGATATAAATAAGCATGAAGAGATTCGCCAGCAGGTCGACGCTTTCCCTGGAAACCCCGTACGAAACCGCGGCCGACGAGGCGATGGGTGCGTAGCAGATCCACAATACCTGGACCATGATATTGATAAGCATGAAAACCGCAAGCACGACCCAGCGGTACGGATAAATTTTGAAATCCTGTTCCGGCACGGTATCTCCCGAAGGTAATTGAACCTGACGAGCTATCATAAAAAAAGACTACCAAAAATAGTTTTTTGCATCCGCCTGCAGAACGATTATGCGGATCGGTTGCGGAAATCATAGCAATGATGCATATTTGTATGCATAAGGAAGGTGTATCATGAGGACAACCCTGATTATCGACGATGCAGTGCTTAAAAAGGCCTCTGCCCTGACCGGCATCAAGGAAAAGACCTCGCTCGTGCACCGGGGGCTGGAGGCGCTCATTTACCAGGAAAGCAGCCGGCGGCTCGCACTTTTAGGCGGCACTGAACCCGGCGCAAAAGCCATTCGAAGACGGAAAGCAGGATAGGCAGTGGTACTTATTGATACTTCAATCTGGATCGATCACTTCAGGAAGCACAATTCCGATCTTGAGTATCTCCTCAACGAGTATCAAGCAGCAACCCACCCGTACATCATCGGCGAATTGGCGTGTGGAAATTTCAGGAACAGAACCGCGATCCTGAAGTTGATTGTGGCGTTACCCATCGTTCCCGAAGTATCGCAGGCGGAGTATCACCATTTTATCGAGCGGCATGAACTGTTCGGCAAGGGACTCAGGTTCGTCGATATTCATTTGCTGGCGGCGGCAAAGGTGTCCCATGCTCTACTATTCACCCGCGATAAAAGCCTTCTGTCTGCCGCCGCAGAACTGGATGTCGTCTATACCGGTTAGTACAGCAGGTTCACCTCATAGCGAACCTGCCGCGTTATCAATAATCCTCTCTTCAGTACCGCGCATCCGCAAATTCGACCCATCCGCCCGACCTGACGAGCGCCTCGTCGAAGGGACTCAGGCCGAAGGAGTACTCCGCATTTTTCCCTGCTGCCGCAACGCGCAGCTTCTTCGCATCGAGATCGACCGCGCAGGTGGGCGAGGCAACGCCGGCAAAGGCATCGAAGAGTTCCGCAATGGCAACGGCAGGGAGCTCAATTGCCAGCAGGCCTCCGTTAAACATGTTCTGCCGGAAGATCCGCGCGAAGCTCTCGGCTATCACTACGGTGATGCCGTTGACTTCGAGAGCCCAGGGTGCATGTTCCCGCGACGAGCCGCAGCCGAAATTCGCCCTCGTCACGATGACGCCGATTCTCCCATGGAGGGTTGCTTTCGGATCGAATCCGGGAAGCGTCAGGTCTTCGAGAAGGTGCGGGCCGAGGGCGTCCTTATCCACTTCGGTAAGGTATTTCGCCGGGATGATCTCATCGGTATTGATGTCGCTGCGATCGAGGAAGAGCGTTTGGCCGCCGAAAGTTTTCATTTTTAGTCTCCTTGTAAGATCAAACACCATGAACGTGCTTATTTACAAATGGTTTCTTGGATCGGTAAGATGCCCGGTGATCCCGGATGCCGCCGCCGATGCGGGACTGACAAGATGCACCATCCCGCCCTTGCCCATGCGACCGTTGAAGTTGCGGTTGGTCGTCGAGGCGCAGACCTCCCCTTCGGCAAGGACCCCGTTCGACATGCCGAGGCATGCCCCGCAGGTCGGGTTCGTCACGACATACCCGGCATCCATGAAGATATCGAGAAGTCCCTCATGCATGGCCTGCCGGTAGATCGCGGGCGTTGCAGGGCAGAGGATGCCGCGCACGCCCTGCGCGAGCTTCTTCCCTTTTGTCACACCCGCAGCGACACGGAGGTCGGAAATCCGACCGTTCGTACAGGAACCGATATACACCTGGTCGACCCGGACATTATCCTTTTCGAGCTCGGCAAGCTTCCGCACCTGGTCCGGCTTATAGCCGACCGTTGCCACCGGTTCGAGCGCAGCCGCATCGATCGCCAGTGTTGACTCGTACGAGGCGTCCGGATCCGACCACCATGCTTTATACGCGGCAAGACCCTTTGCCCGGTCGCCGCCGAAGTCGCCGGCGACAAACGGCCACAGGTAGTCGAGGGTCACGCCGTCGGGCCGGCAGAGCCCGGAGGTCGCCCCGGCCTCGATCGCCATATTGGAAAGCGTCATCCGCTCCTCCATGGACATGGCCTCCACGGCGGTCCCGGCAAATTCGAGGATGCGGTCGGTAGCGCCGTTTACCGTCAGCCGGCGGATGATTTCGAGAATTACATCTTTTGCATACACACCCTTCGGCAGGACGCCGTTTACTTCGACCCGGATGCTCTTCGGTTGCCTGAAGGCGCATACGCCCTTAAGTATGCCGACTTCGAGATCCGTAGTGCCGACCCCTGCGGCAAAGGCGCCGAAAGCGCCGTGCGTACAAGTGTGGCTGTCGCCCATGATGACGGTATAGCCCGGTCGGATGAAGCCCTTTTCCGGAAACAGGGCGTGGCATACCCCGTTCGACCCGATATCGAAGAAATCCCTTATGCCGTTGCGGGCAGCCCACTCCCGCATGATCTTGCCCTGCAAAGCACTCTTGGAGTCCTTCGCCGGAGTAACGTGGTCGATGACCGCCTTGATCTTTGACGGATCGAACACGCGGTCCTTCTTCCGCCATTGCAAGTCGACGATGGCGGTCGGCGTTGTTATCTCATGGCACAGGACGACATCGAGCCGCAAAACCTTGGTTCCTTCGAACGGTTCGTCGGCAAGATGGGCGTCAAAAATTTTCTCGGTGATTGTTTTACCCATACGTGGTCCTTTCATCAGAAAAAGGCAAGGAAGTCAGGAGCCGGGAGCCGGTAAACGAAATCAAAAGAGATGATCGCAAAGGATTCTTTGCTCTTTTACCAGGCTTCCCATCTTCCTGATCCTTTAATAATTGTTAACCGCCCGACTCCATTTCTATCTAATGCTATGACATTCTGTCACTTTATCACTTTTAAAACTCATGTGGCCTGGGTCTCTGACCCAGGTTCTTTGTTTTGCTTGCCTTTGACCTCACCCCGCCGACACGGCGGGACCTCTCCCCCGGGGAGAGGTTATATAAAAGCAAGAAACAATCAAGATCATCACGGATACGGCATGCCATGCCCCGGTAACCCCCGGGCAACCGCACAGGGTCGCCCCTACAGGTTCCTGCTCACTTTTCTTTTGCTTTATTACGTTTACCTTTCTCCCGGCTCCTCTTTATTCAAATAATCCACATGCGGCGGGGAAATACTCCATACCGCCCTGAAGAGGCGCCGTCCCTGATTGGCGAGCCGGTGGGGAAGGTTCGCCGAAAAATAGATGCTGTCCGATTCATCGATATGGTAATCGGCACTTCCCACCGTGAGCAGGGCGGCTCCCTGCAGCACGTATCCCATCTCCACGCCTTCATGACCGCCGCCGCTCATTTCGGTCGCGCATCCTCCCTCGATCTCGATCAAAAAAAGTTCTATCGGGAATGCGACGACCTGGGTCGTCATGAGCTGTTCGTACCGTATGCCATTTCTTTCAATCCTCAACCGCTCGCCGCTTTTGTGGATCCGAACCGGGGAATCGGGTGAAAGGCGCCTGAACAGCTCGCCGATATCGATGTCCTGCGCCCGGCACACCATCATCAGCGTATCGATCGAAGGCGAAACCTTTCCCCGCTCGATCTGCGAAAGCATGCTGATGGATATGCCGGCCTTCTCCGCAATCTCGCCGAGATGCCGGTTGCTTTTTTCACGGTATATCCGCAGCAATCGGCCAAGTTCGGGTAGAACACTTTGCAGTAGTGCTTCATTCATTGAATTAATAATAAATTATGGGCAAGGTTTGATCAAGCACTTTCTGAAATAAGCCGGGCAGCATATCGTATTTTTTATGAGTAAGGGAAGCGGGGAAGATGAGTAGAGGAAATGGAGTGCTTCTTATAGCGGCAGAGGCGACGGAGGCAAGGGAGGGAACCATGGAATACACCGGAAGCGCGCAGGACGAGTCGCCGACCCCGAATAACGGCATGGCGAAAATACCGCCGCTCAATATCGAAGACATCGATAACCTTAAAATATTAACCGATAAAAAAGTCCTTGAGATAGTCAGCGGGGATATAGTCGATCATATCCTGACCGATGAGTACCTTCGCGACTCCATCGGAACCAAGCCCGGGACCTACTACCGGGACCTCGTATTCGCGCTCATCCAGATCCGCCTTCCCGAGGATGAAGCGAAACGCGACTGGCGCGAAATACTGCGGCATAAGTATCTCCTGAGCGAAAAACTCGGACGCAACGTGGGAATCCACGTGGCAACGCTCGATTATTATTCGAATATCAAGAAGCAGATCGCCTTTCCGAAAATCGTCGATGCGCGGGAGTACCTCGACACTGCAAGCCGCGCCCTTACCGACGATTTGACAAAAGCGTATAACCGACGTTTTTTCGGCGAGCAGATGAACCGCCTGTTCCAGCAGACGCGCGACGAGGGAGGCTGTTTTTCACTCATCATGTTCGACCTGGACTACTTCAAGCAGTATAACGACATCAACGGCCACATCCAGGGGGACATCGCGCTCATCGAAACCGTCAGGATTCTCCATGCCGTGTGCAGTCTCGATTCGGCGGTGTGCCGGTACGGCGGCGAGGAGTTCATGGTATTGCTCCCCGGTCATCCCATCGATGCGGCCCGCCGGATCGCCGAAGACATCAGGCAGGCGGTCTACGATTATCGTTATGTCAATGAACGGGCGTTGCCGGGAGGCAGGCTGTCGGCATCGCTCGGGGTAACGAGCTACCGCCCGGGAGTCGCATCGGCGCAGCAGATGGTTGCCGAAGCCGACGGCGCCATGTACCGGGCCAAAAACAAAGGGAGAAACCGGGTGGAAATCTTCCCCCTTGCGGAGCGGGTTCCATGAAAAGGCCGCTCATCAGGGGCGACTCCCGCCTCGTGTTCCTGCTGGGGTACCCGGTGGCACACTCGCTCTCCCCGCAGATTCACAACTTTGCTTTCGCAAAACTTGAACTGCCGCATGTGTATATTCCCCTCCCGGTCGGGCCGGGCCACCTGCATACGGCGGTCCATATGCTCCGGGCGGCGGGAGCCTTGGGCGCCAATGTCACGCTTCCCCACAAGCAGCGCGCCGCATCACTCTGCGATGTGTTAAGCCCGCTTTCCTTCCGGATCGGGACCGTGAATACCCTGTACTTCCGCGACAACCTGCTTCACGGCACAACTACCGATCCCGAAGGTTTCCTGCGGGCGCTTGCCTCCATGGGGCACGATGCCCGGGGAGGACATGTCGTGCTTATCGGCAGCGGCGGCATTGCCCGCACGCTTGCCGCAGCGCTTGCCGCAGCGCGGATTCCCTCGTCGCTCACGCTTGCCGGCAGGCACCGGGAGCGTACGACGGTCCTCGCGCACGAAATAGCCGTTGCGATGAATTTTCCGGTAACCGCCTGTGCACTTGACGATCCGGCGATCGGTGATGCCATGAGCCGCTGTACGCTTCTGGTAAACTGTACCAGCGCAGGCCTTCATCCGAAGGTCGATGAGACCCCGCTGGATAAAAAGTACCTTCACCCCGGCATGACCGTTTTCGATACCATTTATAACCCCGCCAAAACGCGCTTCCTTGCCGAAGCAGAGGCGGCGGGATGCTGCATCCAGAACGGGCTGCGCATGCTGCTCTACCAGGGGCTTGCCTCGTTTTCCCTGTGGACCGGCATCGATGTACGGGAAGAAATATTCGACCTCGATCAGCTGCAGCACGGCATTTCGGGATAGCACCGCATGAAATGGAAAATCACCCCCTCCCGCCTTACGGGCGACATTGCCGTCCCGCCATCCAAGTCGCACACCATCCGGGCGCTGCTTATCGCGTCGCTGGCCGAAGGAACATCGTGCATACGCAATCCCCTGCTCGCCGGCGACGGCGCATCGGCACTCTCGGCCGCACAATCCCTGGGCGCCAAGGTGCGCACCGAAGGCGATGCCCTCATCGTTGAGGGCATCGGAACGCGCTATGAGGGCGGCGACGATCTTTTCGACATGGGTAATTCCGGTACCGGCACAAATTTATTCATGGCAGCGGCGGCGCTCGGCACCAGGCAACGGCGGTTCGACGGCGACGGCTCGCTGCGTTCGCGTCCGTTCAGGCCGCTTCTTAATGCGCTCAAACAACTCGGGGCAAAGGTTTCCATAGATAATGCTGCGTCCAGGGATCTTCCCTTTACCATCTGCGGACCGCTCAGGGCGGGAAAAACGACGGTGAACGGGGTTTCGTCGCAATTCGTTTCGAGCCTGCTCTTTGTTACGCCGCTCCTTGCCGGAAATTCGGAAATCGTTGTGGAGAATCTTCACGAAAAACCTTATGTTGAGCTCACCCTGTGGTGGCTGCAGGCACAGGGGATCCGAATCGGGCATTCAGGAGATCTTACCCGCTTTACTGTTCCCGGCGGCCAGGCGTATCACGGATTCGACCGGGAGATACCGGCAGATTTTTCAGGCGCCGCGTTTGCCGCCTGCGCGGGAGCGCTTGATCCGGCCGGGCTGCGGCTCACGGGTCTTGACTTTTCCGATCCCCAGGGCGATAAGGGAATATTCGAAGCCCTAGGCCGGATGGGCGCGGCAGTCACTCATGGAACCGGATCGGTGACCGTTTCAGGACCAGGGCCGCTCACGGGCATCACGATCGACCTTAACGCCATGCCCGATGCCCTGCCGGCGCTTTCGGTAGTCGCCTGCTCTGCAGAGGGCGAAACCCGCATCGTCAATGTCGCCCAGGCCCGGATCAAGGAGACCGACCGCATAGCGGTCATGCGCGAGGAGCTCACGAAGATGGGGGCCGCAATTGCAGAACTTCCGGACGGCCTGGTCATAAGGAAGCGCCCGCTCCATGGCGCTCATGTCAATGGTCATGACGACCACCGGGTGGTCATGGCGCTCGCCATCGCCGCGCTTACCGCCGACGGGGATACCGTCATTGACGGAGCCGAGGCAGCAGCCGTTACCTATCCCACCTTTGTCGACGATTTCCGCGCTGCCGGCGCGAAAATCGAGGTCAGCGCCTGATCATGGAAATCACCGTCAACCTCGGCCCGCGGTCGTACCCGATCGTCCTCGACCGCGGGATCGCCGCCGCACTGCCAATCCGCCTTAAAAATAACTTCCCCAAAAGCAAGTTCGGCCTGGTCACCAATACCACGCTCGCAAAGCTCTACGGGGATCTCATCGGGCAGTGGGAGCGCGATCTCGGGTGTACCATCCATTGCATGCCCGACGGGGAGCGCTACAAAAAACTTGAAACCTGGGGCGCCATCTTCGACACTTTCCTGCCCGCAAAGTTCGAGCGGTCAAGCGTCATCATCGCGCTCGGCGGCGGGGTGGTGGGTGATGTGGCGGGCTTTGCCGCCGCGACGCTCATGCGGGGCATCGCCTGCGTGCAGGTGCCGACCACGCTCCTGGCCATGGTCGATTCGAGCGTAGGCGGCAAGACCGCCGTCGATCACGCAGCCGGGAAGAACCTCATCGGCGCCTTTCACCAGCCGCGCCTGGTCTGGATCGATACCGCATTCCTCGATACCCTGCCGCCTCGGGAGTATGGCGCCGGATGTGCGGAGCTGCTGAAATACGGCTTCATAGGCGGTCCCGACCATTTTGATTTTATTGCGGCAAACGGGCAATCCATCCTCGACGGCAAGCCCGCGGTACTCCTCGAAGGCCTCCGGCGCGGCATTGCGGTCAAGGCGGGCGTCGTGGAGCGCGACGAGCATGAGACACGTGGGGAACGCGCGCTCCTCAATTTCGGCCACACCTTTGCACATGCGCTTGAGAAGTACTTCGGCTTTGAAGCGCTTCTGCACGGCGAGGCGGTGTGGTGGGGAATGCGCTGCGCATGCGAACTCGGGCGCAGGCTCGGGACCATTCCCGGGCACTCGGTTGCCCGCTACGAAGCATTGATGGAATTTTTTCCCCGGCCGCCGCTCCCGTCGGTTCCCCCGGCCGGAGAACTTATCCGGGCGATGCAATTCGACAAGAAGGTAGCCTCCGGAACCCCGGCCTTTGTGATCCCTGCAGCGCCGGGATCGGCCATAGTCAAAAATGACGTGCCGCTGAATTTAGTAGAAGAAGCAATGAACGCCGTTCTCTCCAGCACATAAAAATATGCCGCTCATGACGACTCGGTTGGGCCATGAACGGCATATTCAGAGATCCCCTGGTCCGGCAGCTTACTGCTGCCGCGAGAAAGTAATCGCCATCTCCCGCGTTACTCCCCCGGCTTTGAACCGGACGATATATCTACCCGGAGTCAACGAGCTGTTTCTAAGATCGATCGAATAGCTGCCGGCACCCTGCGCCTTGCTTATTTTCATCGCGATCCTGCCGAGGGCATCGAAAATCAAAATTTCCACCCGCCCCGATTTTTGCAGACTGTAACCGAGGATTCCCTGTTGAACCGTAAAATCAGGTCTGCTGTTTTGCGAAGCAGACGCGATAACGGAAACCGAAGGGGTCAAGGTCCAGGTACCCGACCAGAGGCCGGTCCCGGTTGCATTGGTAGCGCTGACCCGCCAGTAATATGGATATCCATGGACGCCGGTAAACTGCTCGGTGGTTGGCTGTCCGCTCTGCGACAGATATATGCTGCTGAAGGTTGTGGCGGTCGATACCTGAACGGTGTAGGAAGTCGCGGTAGCAACCGTCGCCCAGGTAAGCGTAAGCGCCGTGTTCTTGATAAATATGGCATTGTTCGAGGGTGAAACAAGGGCCAGCGCTGCAGGAAGGGCGAGTGTCGTTAAGCTCCACGTGGCAGACCATGCACTGCTCCCTCCCCCATTCATCGCATTGACATGCCAATAATAGGTCGTACCGGCAGCCAAACCGCCAGCTCCGAAGGCAGTCCCGGTGAGGCCTGTTTGACTTGAAATTGTGGACATGAACCCGGTCGCGGTTGAGACCTGCACGCCATAGGATACCGCGCCGGCTGCGGAGCTCCAGCTAAGAGTCAGCGAGGACGGTTCGTTCAGCGAGCCGTTCGTCGGTGAGGAGAGCGCCGGCACTGCCGGCATTGCCGCCACGGTGACAAAGTTCCAGACACTCGACCAAACGCTTGTTCCGCCGGGTCCTGATGCGTTGACTTCCCAGAAATAGGTGGTGCTGTTGGCTAATCCGGTTACCGATGCGGAATTCGCCGTGAGCCCTGCTTGACTGACCGTGGTCGTTGAAAATGCCGAGGAGGTTGAAACCTGCACGGAATAGCCGGTCGCTCCGCTTGCCGCATTCCAGTAGAGCGTTGAAGCGGTGGGCTGCGCAGTTGTTCCGGTTGCGGGCGAAAGAAGGACCGGGGCATTGGGCGGAACTAATATGGTAGCAAAGCTCCAGACCGGCGACCAGGCACTGGTTCCTCCGCCGTTTGTCGCATTGACACGCCAGAAACAGGTGTTGTTGGCGGAAAGCCCGCTCACCGCGGTCGTAGTTCCCGTCAACCCTCTCAGGCTCACCACCGTTGCGGTAAAACCCGACGACGTGGAGACCTGTAACGAGTAAGAAGCCGCATTGGCGGCAGCATTCCAGATGAAGTTCAACGAAAGCGGCTGGGAAGAGGCACCGTTAACCGGTGAGGCCAGTATCGGCACGCCCGGGACAGGCGGAGCTGTGGTAAAACTCCATACGCCGGACCAGGTACTGGTCGACGTTCCGGCGGCTGCATTGACCCGCCAGTAATACGTGGTATTGGCTGCAAGCCCGGCTGGTGCAGAGGATAAACCGTTGAGGCCGGTTGCCGATACCGTTACGGTCGAAAAAGAAGCGGTAGTCGCCACCTGCAGGGTATATGATGCACCGCTGACGGAGCTCCATGTAAGCGTGGGTGTTATCGGTTGATTTACCGCGCCGCTTGCAGGGGAAACCAGTACCGGAGGAGGGGTAGTGGTCTGGTAATGCGCAATTATCGAATCGGCGGGCAATGCATAATTATAAACTTTGAGTTCATCGATTCTCCCGCCGAAAAAGGAACTCAAATTTCCCGATTGACTCTGACAACCGATATTGGCATTGGTGCCGGGCGGACGAATTCCCCCTGCCATCGCCGCCGCGGTTCCCTGAAGAACACCATTGACATAAATCCGATAGTTGAGGCTGTCGAACGTCGCTGTCAGATAGTACCACGTTTTTGTTTGAAGAGTCGAGCTGGCGATGTCATTGACGTATCCGCTTCCATTGGAATTCGCTGCTTCAATCGCCGGTCTTCCTGCATTGAGAGTGAAGGAGTAGCCGTTATACACTCCGGACGGTACATTCTGAAAGTTGAGGATATTCTGCTGGCCACCGGTAATCGTATCCGACCACACCCATGCCTCAAACGTAAAATGGTTTAGAACGAAGGCGGTTGCCGAATTGGCAACGGCAATATCGTACCCGCCGCCAATGGGGCATTCCACGGCATTTCCCTTAACCCCGGGCACCAATCCTACGCCCGACCCCGACACGATGCCGTTATACCCATTACCGGAGTAATCCTTGAAAGTATCGCCGGTTATAGTATCGAACGGCCAATAGGCAATTTCCCCCTGCTGGGCGATAGCCAACCACAGGGTTGCCGAAAGAAGAACCAGTGAAAACGCACCTGCAACGAGCCTCATCGTCGGTTTCATGCAATCTCCCATCGCGCGGCATACTGTCGACGCTCTGATGTGTATTGTGTATAAAGTGTAGCGTGATGCCTGAATAGACAATCCGTACCTGCCCGCTGATTTCTAAATCGCGGACCCTGATCCCTAAATCCGCCACCATGTTTCATACGGCAATAACCGAACTGGCCAGGTAACCCCACCTGCAGCTAATTGACCGATATAAATGAAATGATTTTCCGGTCGACACCATCGGCCCTGAAACGAACGATGTACAGTCCGGATGCAAGATTGTAATTCTTCAGCGGCAGGCCATAGGAGCCCGCCGCGAGCGCACGGTCGATGACAACGATGTTTCTCCCGCTGATATCGCATAAGGAGACAGTCACCGGGGATTCCCGTGTAAGTCGGAAGCTGATCGCTCCATTCTTGATATAAAAGATTTGCGACGATTGCCGCACGTTGGACTCGATGACCGACGAGGCCAGATTGAAACTCCAGATAGATGACCAGGCCTCATTTCCGGTTGAAAGCGCGGCATTTATCCGCCAGTAGAACGCGTTCCCCTGTAAAAGTCCCGAAACCTGCTGCGACGTATCGACAAGATCGCTCTGGAAAAAAATATAATTGGCAAAGGTCGAAGCGGTTGCTATCTGCAAGGTATAGGAGGTGGCGCCGCAAAAGCGACCCCAGCTCAGAACCATTTGCGCCGCCGCGCATCGGCTCCCATTCCCCGGCGAGCTCAAGGCAGGGATGGCCGAAGGGCAGGGAATAGTGCTAAAGCTCCAAATGGTCGACCAGGCGCTGGTGCCTCCGGCGTTTGTCGCATTTGCCCGCCAATAATAAGTAGCGTCGCCGTTCAAACCCCTCGCCGGCGCATTCGTTGCCGTAAGTCCGGTTTGGTTGAGCATCTCCGAAGTGAAACCCGAGACAGTTGAAAGTTGCACTGAATAGGAGGTCGCCCCCTTCACGGCTCCCCAGGTAAGGTTCAGGGAGAGCGCCTGGTTTGCAGCATTATTCCCGGGGGAAGCTAGGAGCGGTGCCGCAGGCTCTGCCGGAACGGTGGTAAAACTCCAGGCACTGCACCACTTTCCGGTTCCCGATGAAAAAGCTGCGTTTGCGCGCCAATAATAGATGCTTCCGCTGGACAACCCCGGCGTCACCGAGGAAACGCCGGTCAGGCCGGTTTTGGAAAAGATCGTAGTGGTGAACGCGGAAGAGGAGGAAACCTGCAGGCCGAAGGACCGGGCACCGTTCACCGTACTCCAGGACAGCGTGGGAGAAATCGGCTGGTTTACCGCACCGTTTGCCGGGGAAACCAGCGCGGGCATCTGCGTATAGAAATCGTAATGGGCAAGTATTGAATCAGCAGGCAGCGTGTAGTTGTAGACTTTGAGTTCATCGATTTTTCCGCCGAAAAAGCAGTCGAGGCTTCCATCGGACCGTTTCTGTCCACCGATATTGGCGTTTGCTCCGGGCGGGTTTATGCCTCCCATCCCGCCCGCTGTTCCCTGAAGCACACCATTGACGTAGATTCTCCATGAGAGACTGTCAAACGTTCCGACAAGGTGATACCACGTATTTGTCTGCAGAACTATGCCGGCTATGTCATTTACATAGTCCGATCCGTCGAAAGATGCCGCCTCAATCGCCGGGCTTCCTGCATTGAGGGTGAAGGACCAACCGTTGCGAACCCCTCCGGTAATATATTGAAAATTGAGGATATTCTGCTGGCCGGAGGTAATGGTATCAGCCGATACCCAGGCCTCGATACTGAAATGATTCATAGCAAAGCTGGTTGCAGAATTGGCGACCGGAATTTCAAACCCGCCCCCTATGGGACAGCTCACGGCATTTCCCCGGTAACCGGGCACCAATTCGACGCCGGACCCGGTCCAGCTCGCATTGTGCGCATGGCCGGTGTTATCCTTAAAAGTGTTGTTGGCCATTGAATCGAAGGACCAGTAGGCGACAACCTGCTGCTGGGCGTCGGCCAGGCAGAGCGCTGCCGAAATCAGAATCAGTGAAAAAACGCATAAAATAACTTTTACCGGCTTTTTCATTCCAATCCTCCCGTGACAATTCTGCCCATTAATTTGGAATATTGTTCTGCACTTGTTAGAAAAACGTTAGAGCTCGATTATCCTGCCTCTCGGCCCAGAAAGAGGCCGCAGCAAGTAAATACTAATCGGCACGGTAAAAAGCAAGAAGTTTGCGACAGGATACAAAACATAATGAATGGAGAGAACCGCAGAACCCGATGACAATTGAAGCTCCCCGCAGCAAACTGCGGCGACCGCGAAGCAGCCTGCAAGCTTCTATTGGTAAGGTAGCTGGAATTACGATTAATTCGCCCGCTGTGCCTGTTCATGCTTCCGGAAATAGTGTACAGGAAAGGTATATTTACATCAAGACTTATCCGGAGCTGCCGACGCTTCGCCGATCCCGGCCATCTTCAGGAACAGTTTCCCCTCTATAGTCTCATTCTTCAGAAGGTAAGCCGCGATTGCGGCAAGGATCTCCTTCTTCCCGGCAAGCAGGTCGAGCACCCGGCGATACCGCTCGTTAATGATTGCAGCAACCTGCTCGTCGATGTACTGCTGCGTGGTTTCGGCATATTCGCGGGCGCCGCCCATGCCCCCGCCGTCGCCCATGAATACCGGGGCAGGACGCGAACGAAGCGTTACATTGGCGAATTTCGGGCTCATCCCGTAATCGGTGATCATACGGCGCGCGATATCGGACGCCTTGTCGATATCGTTGGAAGCCCCGGTGGAGATCATGCCGAATATCAACTGTTCGGCCGCCCGTCCGCCGAGGAGGACATCGATTTTCCCCAGCAGTTCGTCGGTTGTCATGAGGTACCGGTCTTCGGTGGGGGTCTGCATCGTGTATCCCAATGCGGCGATGCCGCGGGGGATGATGGAGATTTTCTGCACCGGGTCGGCGCCTCCGGTGAATGCGGCGGTCAGGGCATGGCCGGTCTCATGGTATGCCACGATTTCGCGTTCATGCGGATTGATCAGTTTGCTGCGCTTCTGCAGCCCGGCGAGGATTTTTTCAATGGCCTCATCGAAATCCAGGTGTGACACTCTGGCCCGACCGGCCCGCACGGCAAGGAGCGCCGCCTCATTGACAATGTTGGCCAGGTCGGCGCCGGAGAACCCTGCCGTTGCCCGCGCCACGGCGGCAAGATCGACACTTTCGTCGGTAAGAACATCCTTTGAGTGAATGGTCAGGATTGCCAGGCGCCCCGGAAGATCCGGCCTGTCGACCACCACCTGGCGATCGAATCGCCCGGGCCGCAGGAGGGCAGGATCGAGCACTTCGGGACGGTTCGTGGCCGCCAGCAGGATGACCCCGGTACGGGAGTCGAAACCGTCCATTTCGACCAGAAGCTGGTTCAGGGTCTGCTCGCGTTCGTCATTGCCCATCGCCATGGGCGAGCGGCTTTTGCCAATCGCGTCAAGCTCGTCGATGAAGATGATACAGGGCGCCTTTTCACGTCCCTGGTGGAAAAGATCGCGAACCCGCGCAGCGCCCACGCCGACGAACATCTCCACGAAATCGGCGCCGCTGATGCGGAAAAACGGCACCTGCGCCTCGCCGGCGACCGCCCGCGCCAGCAGGGTCTTGCCGGTTCCCGGAGGTCCGACGAGGAGCACCCCCTTGGGAACCTTACCCCCGATGGCGGTATATTTTCCGGGATTTTTCAAAAAGTCCACGACCTCAACCAGCTCCTGCTTCGCTTCGTCGGCTCCCGCGACATCGGCAAAGGTGGTTTTGACATCGCCCTCGGCCACCAGCTGTGCCTTATTCTGGGCAAACGACATGACGCCGGTACCCATCCTGCCCATCCGATTAACGATAAACCGCCAGATAAGGAGCATGACGCCGAAGGGGATGATCCAGGTAAGGAGAAAATCGAGGAAGCGGTTATCGGTTGCCTGTCGCGCGTAGTACTCGACTTTCATTGAGTCAAGGAGCGGTACGAACGACGGATCGGCCACCGGGACGGTTCGAAACGACAGGCGCTTCTGGAGTTCCTCCCCGGCGGCGACGGATTTTTTCACCGCCGAATCCAGCGCTCCGCTTGTATAGGAAAGCCCCGTGTAAAATTTATCGCCCATTTCCACACGCCTGAGTTCGCCGGAATGGACCTTCTTCTTGAATGCCGAGAAATCGATGGTCTCGGTGGGTGTATTGACAACGAGCGTCTTGAAATAAGCGACGAGAAGCAGGGCAATGAGGATATACCAGAGAGAAAAATGGAACTGTTTCCCGGTCAGGTTCAATTGATTGAGGAGGGTATCATGCTTCCTGGTGACGCCGGGCCGCTTGTCGGGAACCGGGTTCTCCCACAATTTATTCTTTTTGTCACCGGCTGAGTCGTGAAGATCGGGCATACGAAGCTTCTCTCGAATGCCATCGGGTCAAAGTCCCCGAAAGATTTTTCCGGACTTTTCGCTTCAGGCCGCTCATGACAATTCATCTTGCAATAATTTGTTGATAGAAAATAAAAAGCAAAGGGCATGCCATTGCCTCACGAAGTAACGGAGAATAGCGCTAACGGATTAGCTTTTTTGGATTTCGGGGGAACAAAAAAAACTCCCCGGAGCAAGCTGCGGGGAGGCCTCTACCGGTGAGGAAATCAGGAGCGACTAACTCCTATTGGCCCGCTAATATGCCCGCAGCCGCGCAGGCCGCGCCGAACCCGTTGTCAATATTGACAACCGTCAGCCCGGTAGCGCAGGAGTTGAGCATGGCGAAGAGCGGCACCAGGCCGCCCAGGTGGACGCCGTAGCCGACCGATGTCGGGACGCCGATGACCGGACAGGATACATAGCCGGCAATGACCGAGGGCAGCGCGCCCTCCATTCCTGCAATGGCGAGAATGACGCCCGCCTTGAGGAGGGTATCCTGGTGGCTGAAGAGCCGGTGAATCCCTGCTACGCCCACATCGTTGAGCATGACCGGCGTATGGCCGAGGATTTCCGCCGTCCTCGCCGCTTCCATCGTCACCGGCCGATCCGCGGTGCCTGCCGAGCAGATCACGATCGGCTTGGAGCTCTCCTTTTTCGTCCAGCCGGGTGATTTCACCCAGAAGCAGCGCGCCATTTCATCGATCTCCGCCTCCGGAATCCCTGCCCTGACGGCATCGAGGACCTCCCGGTTTGCGCGGGTACCGAAAACGGTGACCTGGTGACCGATCTGGGCTCTTGCAATTGCCACCACGTGTTCCGGCGTTTTACCCTGGCAGAATATCGCCTCGGGGTACCCCTTGCGCATGGCGCGATGGTGGTCCACCTTGGCGAATCCGAGATCCTCGAAGGGAAGGTTCTTGAGGCGATCGAGCGCATCGGCCACCGGAAGCGTGTGATCGGCAACTCCGGCTAAGAGGGACATGAGCAGTGACTGGTCCATTGCAATTCCTATTCGATAGTAAAGTTGACGTCAGCACTATCCGTTAAATGAACTGTCGAGGAGCGTTTTGATAATATCATTTGCCGAAATGTTTTCGACCTCGGCATGGAACGATCGAACGAGCCGGTGCCGCAACACCGGAAAGGCTGCCTTGCGGATATCGGTTATGGTCGGCGTCGGCCGGCCATCGAGGAGGGCGTAGGCCTTCGCGGCAAGGACAAGAAACTGCGAAGCGCGCGGACCGGCACCCCACATGATGTGCTTGCCGATGGCTTCCGGACACTCGCGTGTTGAGGCGCGGGTCGCACGGGCAAGGGAGACGGCAGCTTCGATGACCGAGTCGGCAACCGGAACCCGCCACACCAGGTCGCGGAATGCCCTGATCTCCTCAAGGCTCACGACCGACCGGAGTTCAACCGATTGCGGCGAAGTAGTGGCCCGGACAATGGCAAGTTCGGATTCCCGGTCAGGGTAACCGACTTCAATGGAGAACATGAATCGGTCCTGCTGCGCTTCGGGCAGCGGATAGGTTCCCTCCTGCTCGATCGGGTTCTGGGTCGCAAGGATCCAGAACGGTGCCGGAAGTTCATAGGTTACGCCCGATGAGGTTACCTCGCGCTCCTGCATGGCCTGGAGCAGGGCGGACTGGGTCTTGGGCGGCGTGCGGTTGATCTCGTCGGCCAGAACGATGTTATGGAAAATCGGTCCCTTAATAAAGCGAAATTCCCGGTGGCCCGTTGCCCGATCGTCGATGAGGATCTCACTGCCGGTTATATCGGAGGGCATGAGGTCAGGGGTAAACTGGATACGGTTGAAGGCAAGGTCGAGACATTTCGCCAGGCTCTGCACGAGCATGGTCTTGGCAAGACCCGGTACCCCGATGAGCAGCCCGTGGCCCCCTGCAAGAAAGCAGGCGAGGAGATCGTCGATGACCTCCTGCTGGCCGACGATTTTTTTTGCAAGCTCGTTTTTGATCGATTTTACTGCCGCAGAAAGACGTTCCGCGAGCTCGATATCGTTATGATTTTCGGTCATGACCATCGAATGAAAATAAGTGAAGCGGGGAGCGGAAGGTTAGGGCGTATGAGTTGAATTTTTAGTTTCTTCTCTGGTGGGGGAACCATAAAAAAATGGTTCCCCCTGGTCGGAGCCGCGCAAAGCCGCGTCTCCGACTCACCCCTTCCAGCGGAAGTACGAGGCTATGCCTGCCTCGCTTTGCTCAGCAGGCGCCCTCGTACTCCCGCAACGCTCACATGAGGTAGAAATTCAGGGCAAGGCAATGATGGTGGAAAATTGATATTGAATGAACTGGGCGACCGCAGATCCCCCCTACGGGTTTATAAAATCTTTCGTGTTCTTTCTACCTAATGGGGGCGTTGCGGGGGGCCGAGAGCGCCCGCCTAAGGCGGGCATCGCTCGCGGCCCCCTGCTGGAGGGGGTGTGCCAAAGACCCCGCAGCCCGGCTTTGCGGGCGCGGAGGCTTTGGCCAGGGGGAACCGCCTAAGCGGTTCCCCCACCTGAGCAGTAACATTGTTTTACCGCTTGAATTATTCTTCCGCTATTTCTTCTTTTTTCAACTCTTCCTTCGCCCGCCCGATCTCCTTGAAGGAGATGCGCATGCGCGTGAAGTAGTAGAGACCGACGATAGTGACGGTGAGATAGCCGACGGCATGGTAAATGACCGCTACGCTGATTGCCCTGGCCGGATCGATGCCGAGCAGGACCAGTCCGAATTTCAATGCTGCATGCAGAGAACCGACATATCCCGGGGAGGGGACCGAAGCGCCGATAGCGCCCCAGGCGGCTCCGAACATTCCTCCGAGAATGCCAAAACCCTGCGCGTGGACGAGAACGATCATCATTGCGGGGTAACAGGCGATGATCAGCACCGAAAGAACGATCACTATCGGGCATTTAACGGGAGAGTGGATCCATTCGAGATTCGAAACCAGTTCTTTGCCGATAGTAATCGCGCGGTGCCTGATTTTTTCCGGAGAAATATTAATCAGGGTCCTGCATGTTTTTTTGGAAAATGAGGGGAACAGGCCATAGAGGAGCAGCCCCATAATGGCGGCAAACGAAATGCAGGCCGTCGGAATCGCAAATTTGACCAGCGTATGAACCGCACGAAGCTTCGGGATGCAAAGAATGGGAATGACAAAGAACGACAGGTAGATAGTGGTGTCGAGAATACGTTCCAGAAAGACCGAACCGGCGCTCTCGGCAATGGTAAACCTGTTGCGTTTCCAGAGGAACAGGACGCGCGTCACCTCGCCCAGCCGGGCGGGAAGCACATTGTTCACCATGAACCCGACCATGATCAGGCCGAAAAGCCCGCTCCGGTCTCCCCGCCCCGCAGGCAGGATAAGGCCCCACCGGATGGCGCGAAGCCACAACGTCAGCAGTGTCAGCGCCACGACCGCCAAAATTTCCCAAACCGGTGTGCCAAGCAGATTGTCGCGCAATTCCGCGGGTTTAACATTATGGAAAAAATAGGCAAGGCTGACTCCGGCCACAACGAGGCCGACAAGCAGCCAGAGCATGGTCGATTTCCTCATGCATCCCCCAGCCGATTGAAAACAAGCCCGGAGTAGAGCTTTGGAAAAAAGTTCGTCGATTTCTGCGGCATGCGTTCGCCGCCCGCCACGATCCGGTGAATGGTTTCGAGCGTAACCGGTTTAATGAAGAATCCCCCGTAATACGACGAATCGTCGAGGCTGCGGTCGAGCGCCGCGGTAGTATCCTGCAGGTACTCGACATTTTCATGAAGGACTTTCCCGTTGAGCGGGAGCCCGAGGATACCGCCTACGGCCACGGCGTTGATGATCGACATTTCGAGGTGGCGCCACTCCGGCGATCGCTCCCCCAGGGTTTTCTGAAGAAAGGATTCGCCATAGGCGGTAAGCGAGCAGCCGAAGGCCGATTTTGACGCGCTGTCGACAAAGAGCATCGTCGCCGAGAGAGCTCCCTGAAGAAAGGCATTGATCACGGAGCCGTCGGCGCGTCCAAGGTCGATCAGCGTGAAATAACGCGAAAGATCGCGCAGGAAATCGATCCCGCCGCCCTGAGGCTTCCGGATAAGCCGATGGAACGAGCGGATGATGAGCCCCGGATCCGCGGTGGATACGAGCGTCATCATGACGCTGCCGAAGGCGGGATCGCTGCCCAGGTCCCGGTAATAGTTCAGCGCGGTCTCGTAGCGATGGTGGCCGTCCGCGATGAGGATAGTGCTGTCCCGAGCCGCTTCCTGAAACCGGCGGATGGCCGGGCCGTCGTTGCAAATGTAAAGATTATGGCGTACCCCGTCGGCATCGACGGCGGTTCCGGCTGGTGCGCCGTTCTTCATTGCGCGGATGAGTCCGAAGATGTCGCCCTGCTCATCGGAGAGGAGGCCGAAAATCTGGCCGACATTGAGCTGCGTCGCCGACAGGTGCTCGTACCGGTCGATCTTGGGACCCGAAAGCGTGTACTCGTGCGGCAGCACGGCGCCCTTGCCGTCGTCGAGATCGACCAGCTTTACAAGAGATATTATCCCCGATCGCTCGATCCGTTTCCTGACCCCGGCCAGTTCGATCTCGAATTGCTGCTCATAGACATACACCGAGGGCACCTTTTCGCGTTTAATAATACCCTGCGCCTCCCAGGCGGCGAAGAGAGCCGCCGCCCGGGCGTGACGGTCGAGATTGGCGTTGTCAACGCTCTCGGGCCGGTTCTGGTCGATCAGCACCGCGTTGAGATTGCTTTTTCCGTAGAGCCGGTCGATCGACGCGGCATCCAGCATATCGTAGGGAGGGGAGATGAGCGGATCCAAATCCTCGGGTTTTTCAAGCGAATAGCGATAGCCTCTGAATGGCCACAGATCGGCCATAGGTCGGGCTCCTTCCGGTCAATGATTAGGGAAAAAAAGAAAAAAGGCAGAAAGAAGGCAGAAGGAAGGAACCCATCGTGGTCCCTGACTCTTGACCCATGACTTTCGGCCCCTTTTTAAGCACATACTCCGTCGCTTCTCTATAATGCAAGCTTCGTCTGCAAGGTTATGCCCGTGCAGAAGGAGCGGCGGTGAATGGCGCATAATCCGAATTCGCTGATGCGCAGCCGATGCAGTTCGGTTCCGTATCCTTTGTTGCATGAAAAATCGTACATGGGAAACCGCTCATGATAGTCTTTCATGAGACGGTCGCGGGTCACTTTGGCGAGGATCGAGGCAGCCGCGATGCTCGCGCTCAGGCCATCCCCGCGAACGACCGTCATCTGGCGATCCGGTGGAATGCCGGGAATTGGTTGATTGCCGTCCACAAGGGCCATGGTCCAGGGAAGCGTTATCGCCCCGAGAGCCCGCCGCATGGCGAGAAAGGTCGCCTGGAGGATATTGAGCCGGTCGATCTCCTCGACCGAGGCCGATCCCAGGGCATAGGCAATCGCTTCCGCAACGATGCGTTCGCCGCAGCGCTCCCGCTTCTCTGCGGAGAGCTGTTTCGAATCATTGA
Organism: Fibrobacterota bacterium; assembly: GCA_003164335.1. Taxonomy (GTDB): domain Bacteria; phylum Fibrobacterota; class Chitinivibrionia; order Chitinivibrionales; family Chitinispirillaceae; genus BOG-1184. Next base: position 20,073 of record PLTF01000019.1, on the reverse strand, counting down.
TGCCGGCAATCGGGCTGCCATGGTCCAGGATGACGGCGGCGGCCATGACCGGTCCGGCCAGAGGCCCGCGACCGACTTCATCGATCCCGATAATGACCCCCTGGCATTCGCTCGCCGCCGCCCGGTCAAACTCGTAGAGGGCGGCAGTTATGGCAGTTTTATCTTTTCTCGTCGCCATCTTCATCCATTATTCTCATCCTTCATCTCCCCCACCCCCATCACCCGCCGCCCTTCGATAACAATTCTCCCGGCCGCAATAGCCTCGATCGCCTGCCAGTAGCACGCATGCTCCACCGCGAGCACCCGTTCCGCCAGTGAGTGCGGGTCGTCGGAATCGAGCACCCCAATGGCCCTCTGCAGGATTATCGGACCATGGTCGTACTCCTCATCGACAAAATGGACCGTAATGCCGGAGAGCTTCGCTCCGTATTCAATGACCGCTTCATGGACATGGGAACCGTACATCCCCTTGCCGCCGAACGCCGGGAGAAGCGCGGGGTGAATATTGACGATACGCCGGTGATATGCCCGCACCACCCCGGGCGGAAGTTTTTTCATGTAGCCGGCGAGGACAATGAGATCGATGCGATGCTCCGTCAGGATTTCAAGAAATTTCGTGCAATACCCTTCCTCGGATGAAAATTGTGAAGGCACGAGGTGGAAACAGGGTATGCCCCGGGAGCGCGCTTTCTCAAAGGCCCCCGCAACGCTGTTGTTGCCGATGAGAAGGACGAATTCGACATGAAGGTCGCCGGCGGCTTTTCGATCAAGAAGGGCCTGGAAATTGCTGCCCTGGCCCGACGCGAGTACGGCACATCGCAATGGCATGGGAACTCCGCTCTTACGGATGAGATGTTCGCTCCACCTTCGAAACATCGCCGAAAAATTTCAACCGATAGCGCACGCCCGCCCAGGTGATCGTGTTGGTCGTATAGGTGCGGATATAGCTTATCACCTGAAGCGCGCGCAGAATGGGCTGGAACGCAAGAAAACGGTAGAATTTCGGCATGGGACCCATGAGCGGGTAGAAGGAAACAGTCAGAAGTTCGCCGCAGTAAAACAAGAGCGCCGCACCGCCGCCGCTGCCGAAAAATCCCCTCGCCTGAAAATGGCCGACAATTGCGATCGGCAGAAGGCACATGAGCACCGCACCGCTCAGGACAATGGGGAGTGCCGCGAAAAACCAGATCGGCTTGAAATACACCCGGAGGAACATGATCTGGCGTTCGAACCAGCGGACGGCATCATTGACATTACGAAACAGTTCGTCCGAATGGGCCATGCAAGACGGTACCAGGACACCTTTGAGTCTCTTTTTGTGAATAACCTGGGAAAGACTCAGGTCGTCCACCACCGCCCGCGACCATTTTGCCGCAACGTTCAGGTTTTCAAAGTCGCGACGGCGGATTGCCATGGAACCGCCCCAGAGCCCGACTCCGCCGACGAAAAAGGCGCAGGAAAAGGTGACATAGATGAAAATGTTTGCATAGGCGTGCATCCATTCGCCGAAGGTCCCTTTTTTCGCGTGCAGCCAGCGAAATCCGGACACCACGGAGATTTTTCCACTCCCGAGGGGAAGGATAAGCTCACGGAGCCACGCCGGACCGGGACGGACATCGGAATCGGCAAACACATATACCTCTGCCTGGTGCGCGGCTGCAATGCCGGCAAGAAGGTTGTAATTCTTCTGGGCGCAAGCGGTGGAGAGCCCGGCGGCAAGCGCCTTTCCGTTCGACCGGCCCTGGATGACCTCTTCGATAACCGGCATTGCAGCATCCCGGTCGCTTTCGGCGACAAAGAGCACCTCATAGTCGGGATAATCGAGGCTGAAAAAACTTTCAAGATTGGATTTCAGGCTGCCGGTCGCCCCCTTGCAGGGCACGATGATGGCGCAACGCGGAGAGTACCCTTCCGGAAGCTTCGGCCTGATGAAACGGGCATACCACGATCGCTGATAGAGGACGGTAACCAGCGTTGCACCGAGATCACCGAGAAAGACAGCGCAGGCAAGTGCGAAGAGGAGGTGTGTCGCCAACGATGGTCCGGCCAGGGTTGCAAGAAGCACGCATCGCTCCTGAAATTTTGCCCGCAATTTTAAGTCCGAAACCCGGAATGCGAGGGATAATAAAGGGTCGCGGGTCAGGTGAATGTGCCTGCGACAGCGGAAGGAAAATACATCAGCGCTTTTATGGTGCGGCCCTGTTTCAAGGTGTTACCGATCCTGTTTTATTTTGCGCGGGCAACGTTGCATTTTGCGCGTCGGGGAGCCGCGAATGCCCGCAAGGGAGCTCCGGCGGGCATCATAACGCTGGCACACCGCTTGCGCATTGTAAGCGGTGCAATCAAAGAGACTACTCAGCAAGGGGGTTCACGGTGGAAAAAAGGAATATAGTAGACAAAAGAAGCGTTCGGCTGGAGGAAGTTATGAAGCCGGGCTATATACCGTTCATGGGTGGCAGGCCGGAGCGCAATCTGGTAATCGGCGCCGACGATATCCTGAATCTCGTTATACTGCTGAATACCACCCTAACGGTGGAAGCCTTTATAAACAAACTGTAACACTTAAACAAAGGAGAAGGTATGTCACTGATACGCTATGAAGGGAATCCTCTCACCGCAATGTTCGAAGAACTCAACGATCTCATGGCCGGAGGGTTGGACTGGAGAGGCAGGGAACTTTCCGGATCGACATTCCCGCGAGTCGATATCACCGAGTCGGGGGAGGGGTATCTGATCAGGGCGGATCTGCCGGGAATGACCAGAGAGGATATCAAGGTGAGCGTCGAAGACGGGGTGCTCTCCCTCTCGGGCGAAAAGAAGAGCGAATTCGAAAGCGCGAACAAGGATTCGTACTACCACTTCGAGCGGCGATACGGCAAATTCATGAGAAGCTTTTCGCTGCCGTCACACGTCGACAGCAAGAATATCGAAGCGCGGTACACGAACGGGGTTCTTGAAATCAGCCTGAAGAAGACCGAGGAATCCAAGCCCAAGGCGATCGAAGTCAAGGTTGACTGATAAATACATCGGAACGTTTAATTCGGGTAGAGACGTTGCATGCAACGTCTCTACTTTTATTGTTCAACCGCCGGTTTTCTCTCAAATTTCACAATATAGGTGGCGGATGAACCGCCGAATGCTTTTGCAAGGTCGATTTTCTGCATCGGCACAACTGCCTTCCGGTACAGGAGCTTGCCGCTGAGATCGTAAACCGTCATGAGGGCATTTTTCCCCGCCGATGACGGCACGAGGAACTTATTGCTCGTAAAGGTACGGAACATGGTCCGGGATTGGGGCGCAACCGAACCGCTCTCCACCCTCTTGACCACGCCGGTTGTCGGCGCCGGCACGACATTGACCGTTGTACTTGCCGCAGGAATGGTGGTACTGCCGATGATACTCGCCTGGCAGGTGATGGTCCCGGCAACCCCATCTTCCGACTTCACATAAAAAGCGAACTGGCCACCCTCGAGTGCCGACCGCGCTTCGCCGATGAAGAGTCCCGCACCGGTGGCGGACATGCTGATGGAGTCGGCCCTCGATCGTATCGCCCTGCCCGAAGAGTCGACCAGCGATATGAGAATTCTCGTCATATCCCCGCCGTCATAAATCGTACTGGTATCGGGCGTCAAGACCAGCTGCACCGGAGCGCCGGGGGTGGTGATCTGGTGGGTTGCCGCAACCGCCCCGCCGTAATACCCCACCGCCTTCAGGGTACCCGCCTGGTGGGTAGCGGCAGTAAAGGTCCACTGAAACGCAGGATGGGGTAAATAAGGTCCATCGGTCCCCTTCTTTGTGCCCTGGGAGGTACCGTTGAGCGAAAGTTGGACAGAGTCGCAGTTGCTGAAGACCGTCACGGTATCGGGTGAGGAGGCGGTCCAGTCGCTGGCGATAAAGACCATTGGCCCATAGAGCGCGGGGTTGCGCTGTGACTGGAAGACGTAGGCGCTGAATTTTGGAATGCGGAAGGTGTTTTCGCACCCGAACGGGGAAACATAGGCACCCATTCCCCGGGTGCCCAGAGCGGTATTCGTAACGGCGTTAGGATGCGGAGAATTATAGTCAAAGGCGCACCATCCGAGGGTCCCGCACTGGTACTGATTGTTAAAACCGGAACTCTGGGTGTTGACATTCTCAGGCACCCCCCCATAGGGGCTTCCCGAGGTCTTCAATATGCTGTCGTCCGGATACCAGCTCCAGCTGGTCGGAAGCACCTGCCCTTGCCACCCGCAGCTTTCAACCGCAAAAAACGGGAACGGACCCGAAGAGGTGGCACCCGGAGAGGTCCTTGCCCAGATGTCCTCGAAATAGCTTGAGGTTGCTCCTGAGCTCATCCGTGCACCATAGGTGGGGCGCGATGGATCCATTGTCCGGGCGGTATCGTTCATGGGTTGATAGAGTGCATCATCGTCCCCTGATTCGTTGACCCGCACCCCCCAGCTGATTACCGAAGGATGGTTCCTGTCGCGGGTAATCATGTCTTTAAGGTCCTGCTGCAGATTGCCGGTCCACGCCGTATTGGTCGTGGGAAGATACTGCCACCCCGGAACCTCTTCGATCAGCAGGATGCCGATTTTGTCGCATTCCCTGATGAAATCCGGTGCCTGGGGATAGTGCGAACACCGGACGCAGTTGCAGCCGAGACTTTTCAGGATATCGGCGTCATTTCTCTGGAGCCGCGGCGCCGCCGCCCTGCCGAAATAGGGGTAGGTTTCATGCCGGTCGAGGCCGAAAAGCTTGAGCAATTTTCCGTTAAGGTAAAAGGCGCAGTTCGCCGCCGTTTTATTGCCGAAGTAGATTGACCGGAATCCGGTCGTATCGTTGAACTGATCGACATAGGCGGTACCGTCCATAACCTGGGTATAAACGGTATAGAGATACGGAGTATCGACCGACCACTGGTGGAGCGCAGCAATCTGGCTGAGCGTGGCAGTGAGGACCGCACTATCGCCTGCCGTAATGGTTCCGGTCGCGGTACCGGTCGCCACCACGGTGTTCGCATGGTCGACGATCGAGGTGATGACCGTGCAGCTTTTCGATACCGTCGCGGCATTTTTGATCTTGGCCTGCGACATCACGATGCCGTTCTGCGAGCAATTGGCGGTCGAGCAGTTCGGCATATAAACGAAATTGTATTCGGTATAGAGCGGCGGGGCCACGATGAGGTACACGTTACGCACGATGCCGCCGAACAGGCAGTAATCCATGCCGCCCCCCTCGGGAGGCAAATTTGCCTGAAGCTGTGAATTAACCTTCACGGCAAAGGTATTGCTCTGGCCGGTCGTTATCTTGCCGGTAATATCGAGCGTAAACGGAGTATACGAGCCGGCATGGGTACCGACGAGCGTTCCGTTGACATAGACCGAGCATACGGTGGCAACTGCCTCGAACTGGAGCAGGAAGCGAAGCCCGCTGTACGCGGAGGAAGGCGTATAGTGCTTGCGGTACCAGGAGTTGAATTCCCATTCGGCGCCGGACCCGTAGGCGTTCGAAGTCGCTCCCCCGTTGCAATACAGGTGCTTGACATATTTATTCGCATGCGGCAGGCAGACCTTGCTCCACAAGGAATCTCCCGGATAGGAGGCCGCTGAAAACGCCGGATTATCGGTACTGTCATACAACCAGCCGCGATCGAAATTGATGGTCGTGCGGGAGGAACTTTGCGGGGAAAAGGTTGCGGCATGGACCGCAAAAAAGATCAGACCCGCTGCCATCAGACCGGTAGTCGCCACCTTACCTATGTTGCTTATTTTTTTAAGAATCACCCCGTCCCTCCCCATGGTATTAATGACGAATCCCCCTGACGAGGGCTATTTCAAAATCGGGTCCTGCGACTAATAAGGTGCTCTCCTGCACTTGCGTTTCCCAGCAGATAAATTATGTTGCGCGGGGAATCGAGTCCATTGTTTATTGCTCAATAATGACCCGCCGGCGTATGGCAGTCTTGAGATTAGAAACCGCTCATCATATTTTTTCAATCCATGAAATACTGATTCTCGAATCGCGATCTTCAGCGTATAGAACCGGTTCCCGATAATCTTCCACCACCTGAATAATCGACAGAAAGGGGTCGCAACATCAATGCGCATCCTGTCCGGCATAAAGCCTTCGGGCACCATCCATATCGGCAACTATCTCGGCATGATCAAACCCATGGTAGCATCGCAGTCGAGGGGGGAACTCTTCTGCTTTGTGGCAAATTTGCACAGTTTGACGACCATGTTTGATGGAAAAAAAATGGCCGAGTACACCCACGAGGCAATTCTCGACCTCCTGGCACTGGGCATCGATCCCGATCGCTCGGTCTTCTGGGTACAATCCGATGTGCCGGAGGTGACGGAGCTGACCTGGTATCTGAGTAATGTTACGGCGGTCGGCCTGCTCGAACGCTGCCATGCCTACAAGGACGCCGTTGCGAAGGATATTCCTCCCAACCAGGGCCTGTTCTCCTACCCGGTTCTCATGGCAGCCGACATCCTGCTTTACCAGAGCAATCTGGTGCCGGTCGGCCGGGACCAGAAGCAGCATGTGGAGGTGACCCGCGATATCGCTCTCAGGTTCAACAGTACCTATGGCGATGTTTTCGCAATTCCCGAGCCGGAGATTACCGAATCGCTTGCCGTAATTCCCGGCATCGACGGTCAGAAGATGTCCAAATCCTATGGAAATACCATTGAAATATTCGGCGAGGAGAAGGCAATCCGGAAAAAAATCATGAGCATCGTTACCGATCCAACCCCGGTTGAAGCGCCGAAGAATCCCGATGCCAGCACGATTTACTCTCTCTACCAGCTGTTTGCCGCAACCGACAGGACGCAGCTCATGGCCGAAAAGTTTCGAGCCGGCGGCTACGGCTACGGCGATGCCAAGAAGGAGCTTTTCAGCGTGCTTTGGGAATACTTCAAACCGTTCCGGGAGAAGAGGGCAGAGCTGGCAAGAGACCCGGAATGCGTTGCACGGGTCAGGGCAAAGGGGGCGGAAAAAGCGCGCACCATTGCACTGCAGACGCTCAACAAGGTGCGGGAGCTGGTCGGAGTGCTATAAGGAAGCCCCGGCCTGTCCGGTTCCGCCCGGGGCACGACTATTCCGGCCCGGGCGCTTATCCGATGTCAACCCGGCGATTCCGGCGACGACCCAGGCAATGCCGTAGAAAATCCCGAGCAGCACGACATCCGCAGGTCCGACCGGAAAGTCCCACGCATAGGCTATCCAGAAACCGATAAACGAAGCGACACCGCCTGTAAACGAGGCGATCAAAAGAAATTGCCGCATGGTACGCGCAAAGAGATGCGCGATGAGCGCGGGTATAAGCAGAAAGCCGAAGGCAATGAGCGGCCCGACGCTCAGGACTGCCAGGGACACGGTGAGACCGAGCAGGAGATACAGGATACTATCCCAGAATACGACATTTTTTCCGAGGGTGATCGCCATAACCCGGTCAAACGATACGAGAAATAGTTCCTTATGAAAAAGTGCCAGCGCCATGAGCACCAGCGCCAGCATGGTTGCCGTCAGTGACAGATCGAAGTTGGAAATGGTGATGACCTCGCCCTTGAGCAGATCGAGCCACCCCAGCTCGGCATAGCGGTTCTTCGAGAGTATCAGTATGCTCAGTGCCGCGGCAACGACATAGGCGGTTCCAAGCCTGCCTTCGGGCTGCCCCTTGCCGCGCCGCTCCAGGAATGCCAGCACCAGGATGGCGATCAGGGTGAAAGCTATGGATCCGGCAAAGGCCATCGCATGCTCACTCTGAGAACTGTGGGCGGCATGGCTCACTCCAAGCCAGAGGGGAATCGAAAGGGCTACGGCCACCCCGGTTGAAGATATCTGCGGCAAGGCGACCCCCATGAACACCAGCCTTCGCAATACGAGAAAAACTCCGACAAGCGGGCATGCGAAGCCTACCAGGATGCTCGTATAGACCGAGTTGCGCAGCAGAAAATCCGGTGATAAAATCTGGAGCAGCGATTCCATGGTTACCGTACCTCCATTTCAAAAATCGACATCAGCCGGTCGGGCATGAGCATCTCGGCCACCGGACCGTAGAGCGCCCTGCCCTGATGCAGCCAGATAACCTGCTGGGCATGGTTGCGGACAATCGGGAGATCGTGGGTTACCAGGAGGACGGTGATCTCCTTTTCACGGTGAATCCTGGAGATAAACTCCAGAACCGCACGCGTCGCCGCGGCATCCACTCCTGAGGTCGGCTCGTCGAGCACCAGGATATCCGGCCTGGTCACCAGGGCGCGCGCGATGAGAACGCGCTGTTTCTGCCCGCCGGAAAGCTCGGCAAACCGTTCCCGGGCAAAGCCCTGCGCACCGGCCGCTTCCAGGCACTCATGCGTAAATGTACGCTCCGCGTGCGGTACCAACCGGCCCGGCTTGACGCGCCCGTAAGCTCCCATGAGCGCGACATCGAAACCGGTGAAGGGAAAGAGCGGATCGAGATTGGACGTCTGCGGAACGTAGCCGAACACAAACGATTCTCCGCGGTCGGCAGCCAGCGCGATGCGTCCGGCAACGGGAGGAATGAGCCCGAGCACGGTCTTGAGCATGGTTGATTTTCCGGAGCCGTTGGCGCCGAGGATGGCGGTAAAGCTTCCCCGGGTAATGGACAGGGAAATATCGCTCAGCAGCGGCCTGCCCTGGTACCCGATACCCAGATTCTCAAAAGTAATTATTGCATTGGTCATTTTTATGAATGATCCTCTAACAGGCCGGCCCGATTAACCGTCCCGGGCCGGCCTTGCAGGTAAAAGGCCTACTTTACCGCAACGGCCGTTTTTATGGATTTGATGATGTAATCCATCATGGCGATATAGGTATCGGTACCGGAAACACCACCCGGCATGATCGGCAGGGTCACGAGTGACGCACCGGTTTTTTCCGCAATCAGACGGGGAACCTTTTCAGGAAATTGCGGTTCACGGACGACCAGCGGCACATGATCCGCTTTCATGGTCCTGATGAGCTCCTCGATATGCCGGGGCGTCGGGTCGATACCCGGTCGCAATTCAATGGTACCGAAATACACCAACCCGAACCGATCGGCAAAATAGGGCCAGTGCTCGTGGTATGATACAAACTGCAGGCCTTTGAGCGGCTTCATGGTCTCCTGCCATTCTGCTATTTTAGCATCCAGCTTGGCGAGGTAGACATCGCGATTGTGCATGAAATCGGCCTCATCTTTGGGATCGAAGGCAACGAGCGCTTCGCAGATTTCCCTGACTGCCGTTTTGGCAAGTACCGGGTCGAGCGTATAGTGAGGGTTGCCGTAGGGATGCACATCCCCGGCGGAGTGGTCGGTGGACCGGGGAACGTCCCGGGGAATGATGTCCCGGGAACAGTCGATATACCCCGGGCGACCGTATTGAATCCCTGGATTTTTGCTCGCTTCGAGGAGCGCCGGCAGGAATGCGTGCTCGCAATCGAACCCGATACAGATGAGCAGATCCGCCCTGTTCAGCATCGGGACGAAACTCGGCTTCATGGGAACTCCGTGCGTATCTTCGATGCCGGTGGCAAGGCTGTGTACCTCAACATGGTCCTTCCCTACCTCGCGCGCAAAGTCCGCCAGGTCCGTCAGCGTTGTCACGATGCGAATATTCGCTGCCTGGACGGGCAGAGTCCAGGCGGCCAGTGCGGCAAACGCCATGACCGCAAATTTGAGCCGGATAAATTTCATATTCATAGTATCATTCCTTTTAATGGTTAACGTTGTTGCCAGCCGTGGGAGTGTGCACCGATGATCCACTGCCATTGCAGTGAGAGCTCGTCGTTATCCGCCAGGCCGCGCGCCTGGTCATCGGTATTTTCCGTGTGGGTGTATTCCAGGCGCAACTGGTTCCAGTGACTGAGTGCCCAGGTAATATACGGAGAATACTGGGTGGTACGGTAGGTTGCTACCTGCTGGTTCTCGACCCAATTAACCAGAAACGACACCGACCACTCCCGGCTGAATTTCCATGTCAGATACGAGTAGAGGCCCAATGCCCCGATTGACGTATCTACCAGAGTGGTGTTGTTTCCGGGAAGGGTGCCGACGTAGCGATTATCGCTGTACAGCACTTCGTTCCCCCACGTCAAACTCTGGAACTGGTTGTTCCGGAGAGGCGCCCACTTGAGCGAAAAATCCACGCCTGCAAGACGCCGCTCTTTCTCTATCAAAGAATCGTTCACCATGGTTGGTATGCCGTTCAAAGAATCGGTCGACGGGTTGAAAAGGCCAGAGACGCCCATTTCGGCCTGCCAGTCCGGTGTCAGGTCGAAGTAGGACGACAGGCGGGCCCAGTAGTTCAGCTCGCTGAAATTCCGGAAATTGCCGATGGAATTCTCCTGGATGTCCCCGCCGAAGCGGTCGCCCGCACCGGCAGTCAGGCTCAGGTACTGCGGGATCGGCACCAGCCAGTTCACCTGAAAACCGTCGCTCTGGGATTCTCCGCCGACATATTGGTCGAGCGCAAGCGGCCGGTAAATCATCGGCAGTTCATGGTCATGGATATCCGACAGGCGACCGAATTCGCCGAAGAATCTTCCCGCCTTGAGTTCGAGGTTCAACGGAAGCGCGGTGGTTTGCAAGGCAGCCTCTTCAACACCCCAGGTGGCCTCCCCGGTTTGCGGGTCCGCCGAGGCATTAACCACGGCATATCCCTTGACAAAGGGATCGATCGATGAGGCGACGTTGAGTTCCACGGACCGCAAATCCACATCGATTCCACCCGGACGGCCGGAGCCGTTTTCGTTCATTCCTTTGGTGTTATACGAGGTAATCTCCTCGCCGACAACGCCTATGGCCGGGTTGAACTCGCCCGGCAGAACTTTCTTCTGGGCGTCTGAAACGGAATTGACCTTATCGCTGAGGTCCTGAATCTGGGACTGCAGCAAATCCTGGAACGCCTTCTGCACCGAGGTCATCATCGTATCCGCAGTGAAAGAGCCGTCCTTAAGATCCTGAATCTCCTGCTCCAATTGCACAATCTGATGTTTGAGCGAATCCAGGGGCAGGGGCGTAACGGGTTTTTTGGCATATACTCCGGGTACCGCCGTAAGGGCAAGGAACCACCATGCCATGAGAAATGCCTTCATCGTTTTCATTGTAGCTCCGTCTTCAGTAGTTAGGTTTCTGCCCGGGTGCTTTCCCGCGGGCAAAAGGGTTTGACGAACGGATCAAAGGCTCGAATTCCATCATATGAATTATGCCGGAGTCGCTCCCGGCCCTCTCCCGGAAGCCGGAACAACTATCCTGTCAATTTTTGCGTGCGAATCAGATTGCAGAAATAAGGGCCGGAGGAGCCCGGCTGCGATAGTCCCGGCGATGGACGAAATCCGAGCGAATGTGGTGAACGGCGACCAGCGCCGTCCACGTCGCAACGAAAATCACCATGAAGAACAGGCCGAGGACTATGAGGGGCTGCACCTGGGCAAGGCAGAGACTGCAATCATCATGCTCCTGCCCGTCATCATGGTGATGAAGGGGCAGGACCACACCGAGAAAGAGGCATAGCAAAAGCGCACTCAGGGACGGGAGAGAAGAGAGCGTCCCTTTGAACGGCAAACGCTGCGGAAGGTTGGTTGACCCGGTCATCGATGCTATAAATACGTTAATGGTCGTATACGTTTCAATTACGGGGCGCGATTATCCTTATTGCCGTATTAACGGCAACCATGCATCGGTCGCTGCCGCCACCACCAGGAACCCGGCAAGAGAGGGTGATTTCCAGAAGGCAATTCCACGAAACAAAAACAGCCGGTCGACCGCGGCAGGCGCCGCATCGACCGGTCTGTTCATCCACCGCCGAAGCGGGAATAACCGCTCCGTGGGGCTGCTATTGTATCTTGATGAGCTTCAACCGCTTGTCGAAATTCGCTGCCTTCATCCTCACGATGTACATGGTCTCGCCGGCTGCGCCTCCATGAAGCGAGGCATCGTTCCAGGTGACGCAATAATGTCCCGCAGCATATTTGGCATGGGCAATCTGCTCAACCATGGCGCCCTTCATGTCGTAAACGCTGATCGAGACATCCGACTCCGCAGCATCCCTGCACTCGGGGACATCGAAGGCGATCCTCACGAAACCCCTGAAGGGATTCGGATAAGCCCTGGAGAGGTCGAACCGGGTGACCAGCGCGGCAGAGGGAACCGATAGTGAGCCGACGACCAGCGCATTCTCAGCATACGTCGCACCGCCGGAGCCGGCAGCCGGATGGAATTCGAGCGGATACTCCTTCCCGCCTGTCCAGAGTTTGAAGGCGAGGGCCTCTCCTGCCTTGCATCCTGACGCCTGTTTGTTAACCTGGTCGACTCCCCATACGGAAAACGCCGCCGTACCCTTTACAACAACGCCCGCACCAACGGGTTCCCCCCGGGAATTCCAGACGCCGATTTCGCTGCTGTCGGCAACCGGCTTATTACCCATGGTGACCATCTGCGCGAGAACCGAGGCATTGCTGCCGGTCGTTGCATGCTTCCCGAAGTGCCGGGGGGCGGGCAGGGTGAGCATCTTCCCGCTGCCGGCGGCCTTTTTGTAAACGTTCATGCCGTAGGTAAGCACCGCACTATCCTTCATGTAAATTTGGTACCCCTGGCCGACCTCCATGGTCCGGATAGCGTCGATGCCGTAATCCGGCCAGTAGATCCGACCGTTGTTATCCTTGACAATATTGATTTGCGGCGTGATGCCGAAGAGCTCGGACTCTATGGATTGGTTTGAATCCGGCAGGTAGGCAATCAGGTTCCATCCTTTCGCAAGGGCAATCGGCTCGGAGGCGGCATCGACCGCCGTGCCCCGGGCCTTGAACGTGTCCGGCAGGCTGCTGTAAATCTGGTAACCGGCACCGGTGCGGAAGGTATTGATATTCGCGACTCCCCATGACGGGCAATACACGTTGCCCTGTCCGTCCTTCGCCAGAATAAAGCTTCCCGGGCTCCCGATAATACCGGCAAACGACGAATCGCAGGCATGGATGTTCATGGACACGAGATTCCAGTTCGCGGCAACCGTCAGGGCGATCTGCTTTTCTGTTGTGAAGCTCCAGGCAGCGCTCCAGGGAGAACTGCCCCCGGCGTTCGAAGCGGTAACCCGCCAATAATACTGGGTTTTGAAGGTGAGTGCCGGGACCGCAGCGGCCGTATCGGTCAAAGAGGGCGACTCCGCAACGACAGTACTGAAATCGGCCGATGATGCCACCTGCAGGTCATAGGTTGCCGCGCCTGCGGTTGACCCCCACGAGAGGGTAAGACCGAGGACCTGCCCCACCGCTCCATTGCAAGGGACGGCAAGCACGGGTGTTCCGGGTGCGGGAACGACCGTTATGAAGCTGTCGGTGACCGACCAGTCGCTGCTTCCGCCGGTGGTATTGACCGTTCTTGTTCTCCAATAATAGGTTGTCGAATTGGCCAGTCCGCTTACCGCTTGAGCCGTTGCCACAAGACCGGCGGCGGAATAGACCGTAGTGGCAAAACCGGTTACGACAGACACCTGCAAGGTATAGCTTGCCGCGTTTCCCACGCTGCCCCAGGAAGTCGTCGGAGATACCGGCTGCGAGAAGGAACCATTTCCCGGAGAGAGTGCCGACGGAGGACTGATGCCGGAGAGCGACGTAAGATAGGAGATTTTATTCTGTACAAAGAGAGAATCGGCATAGAGCGGGAGCGACTTGTTGCTGTTATAGGTTACCTGCGCCGCGACCTCGACATTCTGGGACGAGTCCCAGACTCGAAACGACATTTTCTCTCCGTTCATCATCCCGTCGACGCTGTCCGCATCGGGATCGTCGCCCTGAACCGCTATGCCGATGTTACTCGTCCCGTTCCAAACCTGCGCCCCGACGCAGAGGCCGGCCGTATTGAAAACGCCGATCTCATCACCCTTCGCCAGGCTCACACCGTCGATACCCGGGTTGATTGACGTTGTAAGGGTAACGTTCATATTGTAACCGGTTGTGACGTATTTAAAATGAGGCAGGCCGAGGACCCCTGCGGCCCCGGAAAGAAGGATAACCAGTGTCCCATACCATTTTTTGCCACCCATTGACATACTATTACCCCCTTTTGCGCATTTTGCATTGAAGCTCCCCGCAGCAAGCTGCGGGGTATCTTCTATAGGTTAGGAAATATTTGTAATTCGCTCGCTAACCACGGAGCAAGCTCCGGGGAGCATGCTCGCTATGCCTGTTCATGACCATATCCGTTGGTTAATGAATTTTAACGATGCTGATTCTTTTTTCGAAACTCGGCGATTTCATTGCAATGACGTAGAACCCAGGGCCGAGAGCGGCATTACCTGCAGCGCTCCCATCCCAGGAAACGGCATAGTGCCCCGGCTGGTATTTTTCCTTTGCAATGCGGCGGACGAGAGTTCCCTGCATGTCATATGCAGTGATTTCGACCTCGCTTGAGGAGTGCCCGTTCAGGACCGCCACATCAAAAGCGATTTTTACGGAATTTCTGAATGGATTGGGATAAACGCCGGAGAGATTGAACGCAGCGATCGCGGCGGTGCCGGGCGATGCAAGGACACCCTTGAAAATGCCGCCGGCCTCATACACCAGCTCCTTTCCCGACTGGAGATCGATCGGGAGTTCCTGTTTGCCATCCCATAGTTTCAGGTGTATCGTTTCGCCGATTGCGCAACCGTTTTTTCCCTTTATTTCCGGGTCGGTCCCCCATATCGCAATTGCGGTGCGCCCGCGCACCACCGAACCTGCGCCGACCAGCATGCCTTGCTCATCGAATGCACCGATTTCGCAACCGTCCGATGCCGCCCTGCCGCCTATTGAAACGGCGCTTGTAACCAGCGTCGCATTATTGCCGGTGTTTTTCTTCCCCATTGCAAAATGCCGCGGCCCAGGCAATTTCAGCATTGTCCTGCCGGCGGCCGCCGCCCTCTTTGCGGTTCCCGCGGGATAGGTAAATGCAAACGGTTCGCTTGCGTATACCATATATCCTTCACCGACTTCCAAGTTACCGATATCGTTGATTGCAAGCACAGGCAGGTACGCCGCGCCCCCATTGTCTTTGGCAATGACAATTTTATCTGCAACCCCGGCGAATGCAACAGCCGCATCCATGGCTGTTTGCGGAAAGTACGCTATGATATTCCAACCTTGTTGCAACTGAATCGCCGTTGCCACGACATCGACCGGAGCGCCAATGACGGTGATGGTGTCGCACACCTGGGTATAAACCTGATACCCCATCCCCGTATGCAAGGTGTCCAGATTGTCGATGCCATCCTCGGGGATATAGACATTGCCCTGGATATCTTTCACCAAAAGGAACCCGGCCGGGTTTCCGAAAATCGCTTCAACGCCGGAATCGAGGGGATGGTTGTTGAAGGAGGTCATGTTCCAGCCCGGGACCAGCGGAATCCTCATTAACGTATTGGTTGTAAATTGCCATGAGGCCGACCAGGCGCTGGTACCGCCGGGACCGGAGGAATTTACCTCCCAATAGTAGATCGTCCCATAGTTGAGCGTCGCTCCGGTCACTACCGATGATCCGGTCAATCCGGCCTGGGCAAGGACAGTCGTCGTGAAATCGGAAGCGGTCGCAATCCGGATAGCATACGAGGAGGTCGGGCCGCCGCCGCCAACCGTCCAGGTCAGTGTCGGCGGTACCGCTGCATGGGCAATCCCGTTTGCGGGCGAAGCAGGCGTGGGCGGGGCGGGAGGTGAATAGCCGCTCAAGGAGGACAAAACCGAAACGCCGTTCACCACATACGTTGAATCGGACCGGGAAAAGGGATCGGCTGCGTTATAGGAAGCAACGGCAAGGAATTCCCTGCCCTGGGCGCAATCCCACAGCCGGTACCGGAGCTTGTCTCCCGGCTTCATCCCGTCGACCGGAAGCGTTTCGCCGTTATTGCCCCACACGGTGATGATGGTAGTCGAATTGTTCCAGACCGCAGTCCCGACACAAAGCCCCGCAGGGGTAAAAATGCCGATCTCGTCGCCGGAGGGAATCGAGGCGCCGTCAATGGTCGGTGTTTGCGTGCTTCTCGCCATGACCGTCATATTGTTACCGGTTGTTCCCGTATAGATGAAATGGGAAGCGGTGGTAAAGCTTGCGACACCCGACCAGCCGCTGCACCCGCCCTGGTTCGTCGCGCTGACCCGCCAATAGCAGGTCTCCATGTTCCATAGCCCGCTCAGGGCGAAGGTAGTACCCGTAAGGCTGCCCGCATTCGCCAGCGTTGTCGAAAAGGAAGAATTGGCGGATACCTGAACCGCATAGGTCAATGCTGTGGCAGAGGTATTCCAGTTCAGGGAAAGGGCAAGCGGCACTCCTGCGGCGTTATTCGCGGGTTCGATGATCACCGGTGCAGCGGGAACCGGAATGCCGTTCAGGCTCGCGAGAACCGAAACGCCGTTGATCGCATACGTGGAATCCGAACGGGAATACGGGCTCCCGGTATTGTATGCGGCAAAGGCAAGGCACTCCCTGCTGCCGGCGGCCTGCCATATACGGTACTGCATCTTTTCGCCCACGGCCATGCCGTCGGTTTGCTGCGATTCCGGGTCGTTGCCCCACACCGTTATCGGCTGCGTCGTGCCGTTCCAGACCGCGCCGCCCACGCAGATGCCTGCGGAAGTAAAGATGCCGATTTCATCGCCGGTCGCGATGGGTGAACCGTTGACGGTTGGGACGACCGTGCCTTGCAGCAGCACCGTCATATTATTACCGGTCGGGGCAACAACGATAAAGTGCGTCAACGGGGCATCGGACTGGCTATAGGACATGACCGCCAACATCTGCAGCGCAAAGACTCCTCCGACAACCGACGCTTTCAGGGAATTTATCATAAACCACCCTTCGTCATACTTAAAGACGCCGCTGAAACATCCAGCCCTGTCGTAATCCGGACCGGTTCGCCTGGTCCGGCCTTCCTGCCGTATTCACAAAAACCTGCAGAAAAGGCCGCTCCCGCCTGCTGCGGGAGCGACCGCGTAAGCGGATTACCGCATCCGGACCAGCCTGACTATCTTATCGAAATTCTGCGCCTTCATGCGGATGACGTAGAACCCCGATCCAAGGGAGGAACCGTTTACGCCCTCCCCGTTCCAGGATACCAGATAGTGACCGGCGGCAAACTCGCCCTTCGCAATCTGATGCACCAACGTGCCCTTCATATCGAACAGGTCGATCTCCACCGAATGCACCGCGGCATTGTCGATTGTCGGAACATCAAAGGCGATCCGCAGGAACTCCCTGAACGGATTGGGATACACCCGTGCGAGATCGAACCGGGTAATCAGGAACCCTGCCGGCACCGACAGCATGCCGGTGAAGATTCCGTTGACTTTGTAGCCGGTCGTGCCGACGCCCGTGGTCGACTGGAACTCAAGCGGATATTCCTTCCGGCCGTCCCAGAGCTTGAAAGCAATGCTCTCGCCCTGTTTCAGTCCCGGCTTCGTTGTCGATTGCGGATCTGCACCCCATAGTGTAAACACTGCCATGCCGTTCCTGACCGTGCCGGATCCGACCAGTTTTCCCTTGGCGTTAAACGCGCCCACTTCGCAGCTGTCTTTGGCGATACCATTGCCGATCACTATTTTCCGGGCAAGCAGTGTTGCGCTGTTTCCCGTATTGAGCGTGAGGGCATAATGCTGCGGAATCGGCAGCTTGAGCATATTCCGGTTAACCGCCATTTTGGCGACCTGGCCGGTCGGGAAGGTCAGGACCGACGGGTTCTGCATGCATACCAGGTACCCCTGGCCCACGATCATGGAATCGATATTATCCACGCCGAAATAGGGCCAGTAGACTCGACCGTTGTTATCCTTGACCAGCATGACCTGTGACTCGATACCCGCAAACACCGATTCGATGGAGACATCCGCCTGCGCTATACAGGCGATCATGTTCCATTCTTTTGACAATGAAAGCGGTGTCGCGGAAGTATTGATGATCGAGCCCTGAGTCCGGATAGTATCGGTTACACTGGTATAAACCTGATAGCCCTGCCCGGCAGACATCGTTCCGAGTTCGTTGATGCCTTGAGTCGGCATATAGGGATGGCCCGCAATGTCTTTTACCAGGATGAATCCCTTCGGGGCGTTGAAGACCGTTGCCACCAACGAGTCGGCAGGATGGATGTTCAAACCGATCATATTCCACCCTGCAGGAATTGCTATTGCCGCCGGGGTGATGATGGTAAAGCTGTCGATACTCCATCCTCCGGAGCCGCCCGCATTAATCGCCCTTACGCGCCAGTAGTACTTCTTGGTATTGGTGAGCCCGGTTTCAGGCCGGGCAAGCGAGGATTGCGTTACCGAATCAACTATGGATCCGTTTGCAAAAGTTGCAGAGCTCGAAATCTGTACCAGGTAAGAAGCCGCATTTGCAGCCGGGTTCCAGGAGAGTGTCATGCTCGTCGGAAGGTTAATTGCATTATCCGACGGGTATGCAAGGAGCGGCGCCGCAACGATGGTTGTGAAATTCCAGGCAGCCGACCAGCCGGTTATCCCCGTCGCATTTTTTGCTCCTACGCGCCAGTAATAGGTTGCAGCGTTGGCAAGTCCGCTTACCGTCTGCGAGGTCGCGGTCAGGCTCCCCTGGCTGTACACCGTCGTCGAAAAATCCGCCGCCGATGAAACGTCAAGATGATACGAGGTCGCCGTCGCAACGGCGTCCCAACTAAACGCAGGCGATATTGAAACATTTGTCGCACCGCCCGCCGGCGATACAAGAATGGCAACAGCAGTGGTGGTAAAGCTCGATACGCCCGACCAGCCGCTGATGCCGGTGGTGTTTTTCGCACCTACCCGCCAGTAGTAGACGGTAGAATTTGCAAGTCCGCTTACCGTCTGCGATGTCCCGGTCAGGCCCCCCTGGCTGTAGACCGTCGTGGAAAAATCCGCCGTTGCCGAAACATCAAGATGATACGAGGTCGCCGTCGCAACGGCATCCCAACTAAGCGCAGGCGATATTGAAACATTTGCCGCGCCGCTCGCCGGAGAAACAAGAATGGCAGCAGCCGTGGTGGTAAAGCTTGATACATTCGACCAGCCGCTGATGCCGGTGGCATTTTTCGCCCCGATACGCCAGTAGTAGGCCGTCCCATTGGCAAGCCCGCTTATCGCCTGCGAGGTCGCAGTCAGGTTCCCCCGGCTGTAGACCGTCGTCGAAAAATCCGCCGTTGCCGAAACATCGAGATGGCACGAGGTCGCGCCTGCCACGGCATCCCAGCTGAGTGTCGGCGATATGGAGATATTCCCCGTACCGCTTACCGGTGATGCGAGAACCGGTGTTGCAAAGGTGGTAAAGTTTGCTATACCCGACCAGCCGGTTATCCCCGTCGCATTTTTCGCTCCTACACGCCAGTAATAGGTTGCAGCGTTGGCAAGTCCGCTTACCGTCTGCGAAATCGCAGTCAGGCTGCCCTGGCTGTACACCGTCGTCGAAAAATCCGCCGCCGATGAAACGTCAAGATGATACGAGGTCGCCGCCGTGAGAGCATTCCAACTGAGTACGGGTGCTATTGAAATACTCCCCGCGCCGCCGGCAGGCAACGCAAGAACCGGCGTGGCACTGGTAGTAAAGCTCCAAACACCCGACCAGCCGCTTATGCCGGTAGTATTTTTCGCTCCTGCACGCCAGTAATAGGTAGTCGTATTTGCAAGTCCGTTTACCACCTGCGAGGTCGCGGTAAGGCTCCCCTGGCTGTACACCGTCGTCGAAAAATCCGCCGCAGATGAAACATCAAGATGATACGAGGTCGCCGTCGTGAGAGCATCCCAGCTGAGTACGGGAGTTATTGAAATACTCCCCGCGCCGCTGGCAGGCAATGCAAGAACCGGCACAGCACTGGTAGTAAAGCTCCAAACGCCCGACCAGCCGCTTATCCCCGNNNNGCCTGCAACGTCGCGGTAAGGCTCCCCTGGCTGTACACCGTCGTCGAAAAATCCGTCACCGATGATACGTCAAGGTGATAGGAGGTTGCCGCAGCGAGGGCATTCCAGCTGAGTACGGGAGCTATTGAAATACTCCCCGCGCCGCTGGCAGGCAATGCAAGAACCGGCGCAGCCGTGGTGGTAAAGCTCCAAATGCCCGACCAGCCGCTTATCCCCGTC
>PLTF01000134.1 GCA_003164335.1 Fibrobacterota bacterium | reverse complement strand
GCATGGGCGCACGGGGAACCATTTTTTAATGGTTCCCCCACCAAAGGACTTTGAATTGATTTCTCAAAATCTTTATATTGTTCTCACCGATTTTCCCTTTTCAAACACCGCCTTCACCCGCTCCAATTGCTGCGGAATCATTATTTTCTGCGGACATTTTGATAAACAGGCACCGCACTTCGTGCAGAGTGACGCCCGGCCGTTGTTTTGTTTTTTCCCGACCTCGCAGCTCTTCGCGAGGCGGCGATAGTTTCTCGTAATAAACATCTGGATGAGCCGGCTCTTGAAACCGCTGTCCGCGCCTATTGACTTATAGTTAAGATAAGCGAAATTCTGCGGTATGTCCACTCCTGCCGGGCAGGGCATGCAGTAGCCGCAGGCGGTGCAGGGAACGAGGATTTTCCTGCGGTAAATCGCGGCAAGCTCGTCGATCACCCGGTTTTCGTCGGCCGTGAGAGAACCGATCCCCGAGGCTTCGGCACTCGCACAATTTTCCTCTACCATGCGGCGGCTGCCCATGCCGCTCAAGACGCAGGCCACCGCCGGGCGGTTCCACAGGAACTGGAGCGCCCAGTCGGCCGGTGTTCGCCGTACCGGCGCACCGTTAATTACCTGCATGGCCTCGGCAGGCGGTTTGGCAAGCTGCCCGCCTTTGAGCGGCTCCATGATGACGGCGGCGATTCCCTTGCTGTGTGCGTATTCCAGCCCGTCGGTCGTTGCCTGGATTGCGGTGTCCATGTAATTGTACTGCATGAGCGTCATGTCCCACCGATAGAAATCGATGATTTTCCTGAAAACCGGCAGGGTATCGTGAAACGAGAACCCGACGTACCTGATTTTTCCCTGTTTCCGCGCGTTCTCCATTTTCCCCATGAGCTCGAAGCGCTGCAGTTTTTCAAATTGCGCGGTGTTAAGCATATGGAAGAGATAGAGGTCGAGGTAGTCGGTCCTGAGTCTCCTGAGCTGTTCGTCGAGATACTTATCGAAGCCATCCGCGCCGCGCACGAGAACCATGGGAAGCTTGGTAGCGAGATGGACCTTTTCGCGGTAGCCGTCCTTAAGCGCCCTGCCGAGGACCTCCTCGCTCTGGCCGAAGTGGTAGAACCAGGCGGTATCGACATAGTTGATCCCTCGATCGATGCCGTATCTCAGGATCTCGGTGGCTTTGCGTTCGTCGACCCTATGGAGGAGACCCTTGGTAGGAAGCCGCATGCAGCCGAAGCCGAGGGCGGAGACTTCCCAGGGAAGTGAGCCCATTTTACGATAGTTCATTTGATATTCCTTTTGTCTGGACCGCTGTTACCTCGATTAAAGGGAACTAATTATTAAATGTAAGTTTCTCTTCAGGTAACTTATTTTGAAAAATCAAATTCGTTTTGATGGCCGGCCCGGATACCAAAGTCAAAATCAAAGTCAACTTCTGGGCGTTCCGCTGGTCGCCCTGAAGGGCGCCCAACGGCGCGCCTCCGCCGGGCTCTCGGCATAGCCGAGCCGGTCTGGGGAACCATGCGGCGCTTTGCGCCTGTGGCTCCCCAGACTGCCTGCGTCGCTTACGCTCTCGCAGGCACCCTCTGTCCTCGCTAACGCAACGTCAAAGGCCGGCTCACCCCTTAATCCCCTCTCAACATGTGCAGAGGAGAAGAGGCCGCAGTTCGGCGGCAGGGGTGAGGCGACTGCGCACGGGTTCAACACGTTGAAACCCTACAGGTTTACACATTCCTTTATGTTTTTTCTACCATAGCAGAGGGCGTTGCGGGAGGGGGAAGGCGTTTNNGGTGTGCCAAAGACCCCGCAGCCCGCCTTTGCGGGCGCGGAGGCTTTGGCCAGGGGAAACCGCCGCAGGCGGTTCCCCCACCTGAACATTAAATCGAGCTCTTTGAAAATGGTATACTTGAATCAGCATTGCCATGACTAAAATCGAATATACCCTTCGCGAATTAAGCGATCTCTGGTCCTTTTACCAGAAGACAGCCGGGCTGCGCAAATCCGTGCAATCGCAAACCCGGAAACCAACTCAAAAAGCGAAGATGATCAAGAATTCCGATACATCCCGCCGGACGGATAATTCGTCCGAAAAGCCTCTGCGCTAATAGGTGCATGATTATTTACAGCACGCACACTTTCTTCTCTCCTTCGAACACCCATTCGATACTCGCCTCCCCGTCCCCGGGAACCTTGCCGTACTTGTAAAAAAGTTCCCTGATCGCATCGGAATACGGCTCCTGCGCCAGAATGTGCGGTCCGCCGAAATTAACCGGGTAGTAAAGGTGCATCGCCGGAGGCGCGAGGCGTTCCATCATGAGTCCTTCGCGTTCGTCGCGTCCCACGATGGTCTTATGTCCCGCGGTATTCCTGAAATGGCGTCCGATCTTGAGCAGCGGCATATCCCTGATGGAGGGTGTCTCACAGTGGTTAAAGTAGTCGATAAGTTTTTCCGCGAAGCGTTCGTCGGTCAGGAGGCAGCCGCCCGCCGGGCAGGGGTAATCGACGATATTCTTCTCTTTAGCAAGCGCAATCTGCACCTTGCGCGAGCGTCCCTCGATCCCGAGGAGCTTTGACCGGTCGACCCAGCCCTCCCGTTCGGGCATGGTCGGTTCGAAATGCATTGCCGAGAGGGGCCGCAGGGTAAGGTCGCCGACACCGGTATGCTTGTCGATGATCGCCATGGCGCGACGGTGCTGCGACATGGGGCGCTGGCCGAGCACTTCGCCGGTAAAGAGAAACGAGGCGCCGATTTCGCGCATGTGCTCTGCCGCCTTCATGATCTTGAGCGCCCGGCAGTCGAGGCAGGGATTCAGGCCCCGGCCCCGGCCATGAAGCGGAGCCTTCACTATCGCGAGGTACTCCTCGCCGAGAGCCACCCGCTTGAGCGGGATGTTGCCAAGCTGCCCGATCGCCGTCTCAACGGCGGCGCACCCGGCCGATTTCGACGTACAGTTACAGAAAGGGGTTACAAAGTTGATAGCGTATACCTCGATCCCCTGGTCCATGAGAACCCTAGCGGCGAGGGTACTGTCAAGCCCGCCCGAAAGTAATCCTACGGCACGAATCATTATTATGGTCTTTCCCAAACAAAAGGTTTTTATCGCAATGGTATCTAAAAATACCCTATATCAGCACCTCTGGTGGGTTTGCTTTGCGCGCCTTTGACCTCACCCCGGCGCGAAACGCGCCACCCCTCTCCCACGATGAAGGCTGAAGAAAAATTCTAATTCAACGTCAAAACCAAAGGGCGACCGCAGGTCGCCCCTACAAAGGCATTTATACTATTTCTGCAATGACTTCAATTTCCACCCTCCCCTGCATCGGTAATCCGGCAACCTGTACGGTCGACCGGGCAGGCTTATGGTTTCCGAACTCTCTTGCGTAGAGTTCATTCACGATTTTAAAATCGTCGAGCGAGGCAAGAAACACGGTCGTCTTGACAACCGCCGACAGATCGACCGAAGCTGCGGCAAGAACGGCCTTGATGTTCCTGAAAACCTGGGCGGCCTGACCGGAAACATCGTCCGAAGCAAGCTTCCCGGTGGCAGGATCGATGCCAAGCTGGCCGGAGCAGAACAGCAGCCTGCCGCTTTGAACAGCCTGTGAGTAGGGGCCGATTGCGGCCGGGGCGTTAGGGGATGTGATGATGTTCATTATTGTTCCTTTCATGTGTTTGAATTTCTACAGTAGAAGGCACCTCTAAAAATTCCGTTCATGGTTCGACCAGGCTCACCACGAACGGTTGTTTTCGCCGGATTTGAGAGATGTCCGTTCGTCCTGAGCCTATCGAAGTAAGCTTGTCGAAGGACGAAAGATCACTTTGTGAAAATGTCATTATTTTTTCGAAGCCCAGGCCGGAAGCCCAGCCATCATCGTACGCGCTGCTTCCCGAGCCGCAGCTTCGGTTACTCCCTGGGTGCGAACGATGAACCCGGTCATTCCGGCAAGTTTTTCGTCGTAGTTTTGCATCGTACCGTCCGGCCTTGCGCAGTAGCGGCAATAGCTTTTCGAACGGTCGTTCAACGCAAAATCCTCATCCTTTTCCATAGGCATTCCGCAAGCGATGCACTGAGCGGCCATGATGATCCTCCTTTTGAGCTATGAGACTTAAGAAATGGGTTAAGAGCCTCTCTCCGAGCGAGGCGATGACCGAACTGCCGGTCGTAAAAAGCCGGCGATTGGTCAGGTAGTAGTGGAGCAACCCTGCCCAGGTATTAAAAAGCAGGTCGTTTTCAATGGGCATGATGATGCCTGATTGCATCTCCCCGGCAGCAGCCCGAAACAGGTGGTGCGATACTACCGACTGCATGGCGACGAAATGTTCCTGTGCCGCAGCGGGCAGCAGCCCGAGTTCGGCTATGAACCGGGTGTACAGGAGCTCATGCTCCCCGATGGTTCGCAGGTGCGCTTGGAGTACCGCCCGGAGCGACTCCTGCGCTTCGGCGAGGTCGTGCAGGCGGCTTCCCATCAGCAGACCGAACCTGGCTGTTACCGCTGCTATGAGATCGTCGCGCGTGGGGAAATGGGCAAATATCAATCCGTGGGAAATCCCGGCGGCCTCCGCTATCCCGGCGGTCGTCACCGCAATAAAGCCTCGGTCCGCAAACAGCGACGCGGCGGTATCGAGAATAGCGACCCTGGTCGCTGCTTTCCTGGCTGACCGGTCGTTCACCGCTTTTCTTCTCCGGGAGCTTTGATTGAGCAAATACTCATTGAGTTACTACTCAATATATATTGCGGGCAGGTCTGGGGGAAATATATGATCAATTTATGAGTGAGTTACTGCCGGCACCGTTCGCCCTGAGCTTGTCGAAGGGCGAATACCGGTAATTTTGACGTTCATGGTTCGACAGGCTCACCACGAACGGCTTTAAGTGCCGATACTTATGAACTGCTTCGTAAGTCTATCGCGGCGGCCTTACGAGAGCGCGAAAATCCCTGTCGCTCCTGAGTACAGACAGATTCGGATCCTGTTCCCATGCCTTGAAATCATGGAAACCGAAGCCAATGGATTTTTTGAGCCAGGCAATGGCATCTGCCCGGTCACGCTTGAGGGCAAGGCATTCCGCTATCCGCCAGCACGATCTCGCCGCAAGTGCGGGAGATTCGAGTGCGTCTTTATAATCCTCGACCGCGTTGTCGAATTTACCCTGCGCCAGAAAAGCGTCTCCCCGGTTCAAAAAGGCGCGAAACCGGGCTCCGCCATACTCTCCCTGACCAAGCCAGGCAATTGCCAGGGTAAATGCCGCGATGGCACTGTCGTACCGCTTCGCGTCACTCTGCGCGATTCCTTTATTGAGGACCGCAAGGGAGTGGCGCGGGGAAAGCGACAGCGTGGTATCGAAGTCCGCAACCGCCTTGTCGTACGCTCCCATCTTCAAGTAAACGACCCCGCGGCCGAAGAATACATTTGCATAGAAAAGGTTGGGATCGAATTCATACGACCCAGTGCCGAGCTTCACGGCAGTAGTGTAATCGGCGAGTGCCT
Organism: Fibrobacterota bacterium; assembly: GCA_003164335.1. GTDB lineage: Bacteria > Fibrobacterota > Chitinivibrionia > Chitinivibrionales > Chitinispirillaceae > BOG-1184. The sequence continues at coordinate 9,956 of PLTF01000134.1, read as the reverse complement.
CCCGGTACCTGCCCAGCGTCCGAAAGGTCATGGCACGCTTGCTGTAGGCGTCGGCAAACGAAGGGTTGATGGCAATCGCCCTGGAGTAATCCCGGAGAGCGCCATCGTAGTCTTTCGCCATATCGCGGAGTTCGCCTCTATCGGTCAGCGCGCTTACATAGGTACTATCGATGGCAATAGCGGCAGAGTATTCGGCCATGGCACTGTCGTACTGGAATTTAATGTACCTCGCCGGATCGGTGATATTCAGGTGTTTGGCATAGAGCGTGTTGGCGGCAAAGGTCGAAAAGTAGTAGCGGGCGGTACCGAGTCCCTTGTGGGCCGCAACCATGCGCGGGTTTACCGCAAGCGCGGCAGTATAAAAAGCCGCCGCAGAGTCGGGAAGCCCGCTGTAAAGGAACAAATCCCCGACGCCGGCGAGAGCGAGCGTGTCGTGGGGGTTGTTTTTAAGAACCTTGAAAAGCGCCGCAAATGCGGGCGCATAGCTTCTCTTCCGTTTGTCGGCATACCCCTCGCTTATAAGGCCGCTGTCTTCGATCCGACGGTCGGACCCCGGCGATGCCTCGCCCCCTTTCCCGGTGAAGCTGTCGGAACCCCTGCCGGAAGCTCCGCGGTCGGCCAGGTTCGGCGCAGGATTGACCTCCGCTCCCGGAGGAGCAAATCCGCTTTGCGACGGAATCGGCGCAGCAGGCGGTAATGCAGTGAATGCCAGGGTTTTTTTGGCTTCGTGAGCTTTGCTTCCGCGGCTTCGATCGGGAACCGGGGTCTCCCCGGTGCTATAGGCGTTGATATCGACCTCTTTGCGATACTGCGGATTTCCCCTGACGCTCTCCTTTTGTTCCGGACCCCCTATTGCGGGCATATTCAGAAGCTTAGCCATTCTCACTGCCGCGGCGCTCGAATAAAAATCCTGGGCAACCGGTATCGGAGAGACAGAACCAAGCCACAGGCATGCTGCGATATCCATAACCAGGCAAAAAGCGGCAATAACAGGGAGCCGGCGCGCCTTTTCAATGAAAAAGATATCGTCACGGTTCCTTAAAGCCTGAACAATCTCGGCATCGTTCAGGACGCGCCCGCCTTCCTCGCTATCGGTGAATAACATGCCTATAAAATATCTTCGGGCTGAACAGGCATTGCGAGGGCATCGCAGGCTGCATAACGGTCCCTGCGGCTTGCTGCGGTGAGTTTCAATCAGGCTTCATTATCCTCTCCCGCCACGATACTATATTTTTCTTGAAGGAGCATCCATCCATGGGAATCATCGCCTTAATCACCGATTTCGGCACTCGCGACTGGTATGCGGGTGAGATGAAGGCTGCCATCCTTTTGGCGGCCCCGAGCGCCACGCTCATCGATATATCGCATACCGTGGATTTCGGCGATATCGAGGGCGCGGCATTCTCCCTCCTTTCATGCTACCGGAGCTTTCCGCAGGGGACCGTGTTCTGCGTTGTGGTCGATCCGGGTGTCGGATCGTCGCGCCAGGCGCTGGCCGGATCGGGGGGCGCCTATTTCTTCACCGGCCCGGACAACGGCGTGCTATCCTGGGCACTCGAACAGGAGCCGACCTATTCGCTGCGTCGCGTCGAAAACCCGACACTGCTCCCCCGGGAGGTGAGCCCCACCTTTCACGGACGGGATATCTTCGCCCCCATTGCGGCGTACCTCTCACTTGTAGGCGACCTCGATACCATAGGCCCGCCGGTCTCGGAACATATCAGGTTGCCCGGACTCAAGCCGAGGCTCGAAAACAACCGGATCATCGGCACGATCGTTTACCTTGATCGGTTCGGGAACGCGATTACTACCGTCACCCGGGATTCCCTGGCTCTTCTCCCCTCCGGCGCAAAGAGTGTCATTCTCAAGGGATCGCGATTTCCCCTCTGCACGCACTTCCAGGAGGTTGCTGAGGGAGAGGGCCTCGCCTACCTGGGTTCAGGGGGATTCCTTGAGATCGCGATCAACAGGGGTAGTGCCTTGACCGCCTTCAACCTGCGGCGGGGCGATCCGGTCGAGGTGGAGTGATTGAAAGGCTTCAGGCCGATTCTGCTTTTCTATAGTTTTTTCGTTACTACTCAGGTGGGTGGACTAATTGCTGAATTTGCCTACGAATCCCCCGCCTTCGGCGCCCCCTTATTAAGGGGGACAAAGATGGATCTTTTAAGAAGTTGTTGTCATTTATGTGTTTTCTACCTTATGGGAGCGTTGCGGGGGTGCGCTGCCTCCTGCCGAAGGCAGGAATCGGCGCGCACCTCCGCTGGAAAGGGTGTGCCTGNNTTGATTTAAGCTCGGTTCCCCCACCGGAGCAGCAACCTTTCATCATACCTTTTTGTATATTATGGTTTATGCAGCCGGATTTCCCTCTTTGTCCCATTTTAAGGAGATGCTCAATGAATCGCGCAGCACTGCGGAGTGTCGTAGGGTTCACGATGGCAATTTTAGCACTTTCGCTCCCTGCTTTTCCTACCGTCGGAATCGGATTCCACTACGGGTATGACCTGTCGCTCTCCATGCCCAATGAAACCGGCGAGCAGGCCAATTTAACCGACCTGTCGCTTAATGCGAATACGTTCGGCGGAACGCTGCCGTCTGGTCTTTCAACGATCGTTACCGGCAAGGAACTTCCTATCTACATAAATCGTACGGCATTCACAAGAAATGCGTTCGATGTGGGAGGCAAGATTTATGTAGACTGCATTCCTATTATCGACGCCCTCGAATTATCGACCAATTACGGCATGTGGGAGTACAAGGGAAGCATCATCTACCCGACCTCAATCACCTTCAAGTCTGATGCTTCGGGGACAACGTTCAATCCCAACATGGCAACCATTACTTACGATACGGCAAACATTACCATGAAAAGCCTCGGGCTCAGTAATCCTTTTGTCAAGAACACGCCATTTGCCAAACTGCAATTCGACCTCACCCTCCGCAAGTACCTTCTCAAGCTGCCGCCGATGGCCAATACTCTCCGGTTCTACGGCGGCGCGGGGCTCAGCATGTACTTCGCCACTCCCCTGCTCAGCGCTAATCTTATTCAAAAGGCAATCGGCAATACCCTTACAACGGTGGATAACCTTTCAGATTTGCAAACTGAGATATTCAACAAGCAGAATGTGGAGCAGGACATCGCAAACGAGTTCATGAAGGAACTTTTCACCTCTCACTGGGGCGCGCATCTCGACCTCGGCGCCATGCTCAAGGCTCCCTTCATGCCGGTGGGCATCTACGTGGATGCGAAATACCAGATTCCCTTCGGTCCCATTGACCCGAACGTTCCGGCGCTCAAATCAAGCGGATTGCTCCTTAACGGGGGCGTCGCCCTTGATTTTTAGAGCAGAAAGAAACCTATGAACCAGTTGTGGGCGCCATGGCGTATGGCCTATATTGCGGATATCGACAAAGCCGGTGCGGGATGCGTATTCTGCGCCAAGGTTTCGGCAAAGGACGACAGGGAGAGCCTCATCCTCCATCGCGGCAAAACCTGCTTCGTCATCATGAACCTGTTTCCGTATAACAACGGGCACCTGCTGGTGATCCCCTATGCCCATGTTGCCGAAATCGGCGCTATCGATCGGGATACCTCAACCGAGTTGTGGGATTTACTCTGCCGTGCAAAACAGGCTCTCAGGGAGACGATGCATCCGGACGGTTTCAATATCGGCATCAACCTTGGAAGAACGGCAGGGGCAGGGATCGATACCCACCTGCATGCTCATATTGTACCCCGGTGGAACGGGGACACCAACTTCATGCCGGTGGTCGGCGAAACCAAGGTAATTTCGCAGGAGCTCGGCGCTACCTACGATACGCTGCTGCCCGCATTCCGATCCACAATCTGAATCTCCAGCGGGGCTTCCTGCCCCCGGTAGCGCCACAACCGAACCTCTCCGTCCGCAAGCGTGGCATAATTGTAGTACCGCATCCAGGATCCGGTGTTGCAGTAGACCCTGCTTCCCCACCTGGACAGCTCGGCATGGTGCGAGTGGCCGAAAAACACTATATCGCTCCCCTTATCCAGAATAGCAAGGGCGTGCTGCCGGTACTCGTCGACAATCTTCTCATTCATGAAACGCTCGCCGGCCTTGCGGCTCGAAGCCGAACAGAGCGACGCAAGCGAGATTCCCCATTCCGTCGGGAGAAGCTTATAGAGCGCCTGGTTGAAGGGGTTGCGCAGCAACCGCTTCATGAGACGATAGAGGATATCGCGGCGGATCAGTCCATCGCCGTGAAAGAGGTGCACGCGCCTTCCCTGCAGCTCCAGGGAAGCCTGGCCCGCATGGACGACCATGCCCAGCGTATCGGTAATGAATGGTCCGAAGGCAAAATCGTGATTCCCGGCAAAGTAGTGAATGGCAATGCCGCGCCCGGTGAGATTTTTAAGGGAGCAGAGTACATTGAAGTAATCGGAGCGTATGGCGCGGCCATATTCGATCCAGAAATCGAAAAGATCGCCGAGAATGTACAGCGCTGCGGTTCCGTCCGGAATCCCATCGACAAATTCTATGAATTCCCGCTCCCAGATTGTAGCGTCCGGGAACGGCGCCCCGATATGGGCATCGGAAACGAGGTAAATTGTTCCGTCCGTGGTGATTCTTTCCTCCCCGTCTGCGCGCCGGTCCGCGCCGTCACAGTTGGCTCAGGTGCACGCCCGGGTAAAAAAAAGGCGGGCATGCGTGCCCGCCTTACCTGTCAGGACAAAGGCTGTCCGCCGCTGATGCGAACTACTCCCACATGTCGTCGGAGTTATCGAGATCACTCGCCATATCGCTGAAATGTGCGTTTTCATCGTGGACGTTGCCGAAGTTCAGCTCACGCATCTCCTCTTCTTCGACCTCGCCCTCCTCGCTGTACCGTTCATCGACATCGCGAAGAATTTCATCCGCATCAAACTGTTCGTCTAGATTCATGTTACATCACCTCCGTATGCGATCTCCTCAGGCACGTCAGATGCCTTCGGGATCAAATAATAATAGTTTTCACCGAAACAGTCAATAGTTTTTTTAATAGCCATAACTCCCCACTCGTTTTACATTCCCAGCAAAGATATATTAATAATTTATTGGACTGCCACCACCCTCGCCGAGAGCCTCCACCATTTTGAATCTACCGGATTACGATTATGTGCACCACTTTAGCGAGTCACCGTCGAGGAACTGCATCGCTTCTGCCCCATATCGGAAGTTGCACGCCAGGATTCAGCTTTTTCTGAGAATATCGTCGATTTCCTGCCGCACTTTGGCATTGTACAGCGCTTCTTCCAGATCGTGTGCGATCATTTTACTTTGCGATAAAAGATCCGATCTTTTTGCGAGCAGCGTAAGTTCCAACTCTTTTTTCCTGTTTTCCTCCCGATGGATTTTGAGCAACAGCAGGCTGTGGCCCATACCCACTCCCAGGAGGAATATGCAGATCTCTATAAACCATGCTATCGGATGTAGTGCACTCATTGGAAATCCTGCCTCTCTTATCGCGACTCATCACTCCCCGTGCTCACCGCCACGGCCTGTCCAATCATATCTACCAATAAATATATCTATGGATTAAGCGAAAAGCAAACTTTTATTGTGCCGCTACCTCCTTTGAAATGAATCGGTATTGAAATTCATCCGTGCCGCGAATTCGATGAGCGAACCGAGCAGGTTTTTTTTCTCTTCGAGGGTCTTCTGATCTTGCGCCGATGCGCCGGCTGTTGCCTGCAACCGTTCTACTTCGTCATTGAGACTCTTTACCGGGCCCGCCATTATAGGGGCGAACGAATCCTCGATCGTGTGCTTTGAAACGGGTATTTTGTAACAATCGACAATGTCGAGCAAAAGCCCGATACGTTTGCAAATAGAAGGAGCCGGCTCCGAGGCGAGGAACGGCAGTTCACGGATAATGATGCGCTCGATAAGCATTGCCGATTCTTTGAGGTCCGGGACGATCTTGAACCGTTCAAGCTGCAGGGAAAGCTCCCGGATCCCGATTATAATCTCCTCTTCGGTGCCCCGGCGTTCGAGCCGCGTGATTAAATGGTTCCACTGGCGATTATAAACAAATTCAAGCGGCGCCATGCAATAGAGCGGCAGCGGGAAATCGAGCCGGGAGAGTAAATCGAGTTCGCGCTCGTTTCTTTGCATCCAGGCAGAATATTTTTCGAAAGTATCCTCGAAAATATTCCGGTGTACATATTCCGCCATTTCTTCTCGCGAAGTTTTGAAAATATCGGTAAGTGTAAATATGCCCGCACCGGGGTTCCCCTTCATCGACTCCAGGTTTTCCCTGCCCGCCTGGGGCTTCCCGGCGGCGCTGCCTTCGTCCGCACCGGGAATGNNCCCACCCCTGGACCTCGGCCTTATTCCGGTGAGAAACGAGCACGGTGCTCCGGCTGCGCTCACCGGTCAATGCGCTTTCCATTGAAACGGTAAAGGCACGGTAGGAGAGCAGGCCCTTCCTCTCTGAAAAGAGCGAATGCAGGAGGATATCGTAACCGAAGAGTCGCCGCCGGTCGGACCGGGCAATGCCGATCGAACGCTCGACAGCAGCGGTAAAGGACAGGACCGACTCGTGATTGAGAAAGTGCTCTATTTTCTTTTCGAACAGCGACCTGCCCGTCGCTCCGCCCACATTTCCGGGCGCCTGCTCCAGTATTGCCTTGAACTCCCTGAGCACCGGTGGTTGCTCCCCGGGAGGAATTCCCATCTGCAAGGCACGGGCGGCATAGGCGAGGTTCTGCATCGCCTCGATGCCGCCGATGTCCGAGAAAAACCACGCGCACGACGTAAATGAATAGAGCATGAATTTCTGCGCTTCCAGGAGCTTCCGGACCTCAAAAATCCGGAATTCGGGGAAGGCGGCGCCGCCATGCGCGCCCAGGAGATCGAGAAAGGCCTGGGGTGACGGGTTGTCCATCACGCCGATATAGTCGTCCCGCAGCTTCCAGGGATCGAGCCCCAGGGCCGAAACCGCCGCTTCGAAACCGGCATCCACCTGTACCTGCAGCGTCTGCATGGCTTTTCGCAGGGGCGCGCGCCAGGTCTGTTTCCACGAGCTGTCGCCTCCTGTTTTGCATCCGCAATCCCGGGCCCACCTCCCGACCCCGTGCTGGCAGCTCCAGGAAGTACCCTCGCCGGAGGCGTTTTTGAGAAGCACCTCCTGCCGCGGCGGGTTATGGGCGAGGTAGTAGCCGAAATTTACCGGAATGATATCGAGCTTCGGCGCAATTTTCCTGAAAAAATAGGCGAGACACATGTCGCCAAACGCCTTGTGGTGACCGAACGTTTCGCCGTCGGTCGCAAGAATCACCGCCTGGTCTGAAGAGGCATGATGGGCGAAGGCACCGTTGATCCGCTGGCCGAAAGTCTGGGCGTCCTTCAGGAGATCTCCGAAGCTTGCTTCCCGGGAGAGCCCCTGATCGAATAAAAAAGCATCGACATATCCCCCGGCGGCTTTGCCGTCGGGGTCTGTGGCGTGGATCCGGTAGGCGTGCCGGGTATCGATCCCCTGGGCCGTCGTCCATTGGCCGGACCCGTCAACGGAACGAACCGCTTCTATCTGGGCCGGTGAAAGAATGACGAACTTGATATTCTCCTCGACCAGGCAGCGAACCGTTTCCATATTGATTGCGGTTTCGGCCAGCCATATTCCCTCGGACTCGCGATTGAACCGTTCCCTGAAAAAAGCCCGTGCCCATCGAATCTGGGTAAGCTGGTCGCGGCGTGAAGCAAGAGGCATGATGATATGGTTAAAAACCTGCGCGATCGAATTTCCATGACCTTCGAGCCGTGCGCAGCTTGCCTTGTCGGCATCGATGATACTCTGCACGGTCCTGCTGTGGTACTGTTCGAGCCATGAAAACAGCGTGGGCCCGAAATTGAAGCTCATCATCGAATAATTATTGTGGATATCGATTATCGCGCCATGCTGGTCAAGCAGCCGGGAGTGCGCATTCGGGCGATAGCACTCGGCATACACCCGTTCGTTCCAATCGTGGTACGGCGCGGCAGATTTCTGGGTTTCAATGAGTCCGATCCAGGGATTCTCCCGCGGCGGCTGATAAAAGTGGCCATGGATGATAACGTATTTTTTCGGCATTTAAAGGTGATCCTCTCAAGCTGATGATTGCGCCGGGACTCGGTAATCCGTCGGTTTACTTTCCCGGGATCCCGGCGGCGAGAAGAACGCGCGCTTTCTCGGAAAACACATCGCCGGGATAGTTCCGGATAATTCTCCTGAGCAGCGACTGAGCACGCTCACGGTTACCTTCCGCCCCAATCCGCAGCAGGGTTTCAGCCCGCAGGTAGAGATACTCGGGTGAATCGACCGTGTCCCCCTCTTTCTCGAAGAGCGCTTCAGCCGTCGCGTTTCTTCCCCGCCCGAGCTGGTCCTCCACTATACGAAGGAGCAGGGGAATTCCGCCCTCTCCCTGAACGCGCGAAAGCTGGTCTTCGGCAATCTCCGGCCTGCCGATAAAAAGATTGTATTCTATTCGGGACCACGCTGCAAGTTCATTGTTCGAGCTCCCGAGCTGGTGCACAATCAGCCGGTCCCGCAGGATCTCCTGCGCGCTTTTCCACGACGGGTCAGGCGAAGTGCTGTCCCACAGCCGCGAGAGCCGATCGATATCACCACGGAACAGCAAAGTCCGGGCCGACCAGAGCATCGTTTCATCGGGCCGCTGCGCCCAGGCCACCCCCTTTCCCACCGCCTCGGCAGCCCCGGCGGTATCGCCTTCGAAAAGCCGCTGCCGCAATCCGAGCGTGTCCCGCGCAAATGTCGGCGGCAGCCCCTGTATGAGTGCTGCAGTCTGTGCAAGCTTCCCGGTCTCCTGATATAGGGTAATGGTTTCAATGCGACTCTCAGCGGAGCTACCGGCCCGACTGAGCCAGACCAGCGCGGAATCGGGCATCTGGAGGCCTTCGTAGGCCCGGCACGCAATCCCGGCTGCCGCGGTCTTTACCTGATTCTCTCCGCAGGCATAGGCGGCAACGGCAGGCGCAATCGCATTTGCATAAAGGCGGCGGGAGACTAAACGGCCTGCAACATCGCACAGAAGCTTCGAAAAATGCGAACGGGTTTCAGGAACCGACAGCAGGACCTCTGCTTCGGCATCGTAGCGGCCGTGGCGACCGTAAAGTTCGGCGAGCCGGTCCAGGAGACCGATAGTATCAAGCTTCGGGACTCGCAAGGCACTCTTCTCAAAAATGCGGAGAGCAAATGCAAGGGAATCGGGGGGCGCGTTTTCCAGCCACACCGACAATTTCCAGTAAACCAGGTCGGCCTTTCCGGGGTCGGCCCCAAGGGCACGACCGTAAAGGACCGCCGGAGGTCCATAGCCATAGACTATCTCGCGAAAATGCGCCCATTGCATCAGATCGGCGGCGGAGAGGATGGTACCGCGATCGAACGCCTCGAAAAGCGAATCCGCCCTTGCAAACCCGCCCCGGGCTTCCTCGCCCGCTATTGCCGGTCTGATTGCCCCGTTCTTTTTCTCCCAGAGAGAAAGCACTCCCCGCGGCAGGCCGGGATAAGCCGCAGTGCTTTGGGACTCGGTAAGCCGGTACAGAAGCGCGAGTGAAAAGGAGTTTCGATCGATCCATTTCCCGATGAGCCGCAGAACCGCCCCAGCCGAGCGGGAGCCGTGAGCCCGGGTCAGGCTTCCGGCAATTTGCACAAGGCACGATTCACCAATAGAAGAAGGATCGATTTCGTCGATGAAGCGTGCGGCTTTTATTGAGTCGGGCAATGAACGGAGGGAATCGGCAGGACAGGAGCCCAAGCTCAAGGAGGTTGTTAATACAAGAAAAAGAAGGGTGACATGGATATTAAGTGATTGCATAGTGTGGTTTCTATATAGATAGTTGGGTGCTGTTCCTGGTGGGGGAACCTCGCTTCGCGGGTTCCCCCTGGCATAAAGCCGCGAAAAGCACGCGTCTTTATGCACACCCCTTCCTGCGGAAGTGGGCGGC
>PLTF01000028.1:482-18069 GCA_003164335.1 Fibrobacterota bacterium | reverse complement strand
AACTCGTGATCTATCCGCCCCGGTAGAAAGATAGTGCCATGGCAATTAAAAGCGACATGATCGCCAATTACCACATCGAACCCGACCCTGAGCGGGCCCATAAGCGATATTTTACAGCCTTCAGCGCAATCCTGCTGGAATCCAGGGTTACATACAGGCCGACCTGATTGCCTTTCCCGGAGACGTTTCGCCGCAGCGGCGTCAGATTGTTATCGCCTTTTTCGGGAATATAAACATAATATTGACCGTTCAGATTACCGATGAGCATCGGATGATATCCCGCCGATGCGGCCCACACCCGGCAAATTCTTTCCCACTGCCTTGCAACCCATCCCGGCCCAAAGCCCCCTGCATGCCATGCCGCGTTGAGGGGCGTTTTTTCCACCTTGAGCATGGCCAGTACCTTTCCATTTAAAAGAAGAGGTACAATCCATTCGTCCAGCGGCTTCATCACCGAACCCACGGGAGCATTTTCGCCGAGTTTTCTCAGCGAGTAGGCACTGAGTTCCTGCAGATGGATAGCTCTTCCGATCTTAACATCCGTTAATTCGGGGCCCGCGCCGTATCCTCTTTTCACGTTTTTTGCATAATAATCAGCCAGCCGGCGGTTGGTAATACGTGACGCGGTATCGATGACCTGCCGGACTCCGGGGGGTACCGTTTCCGCACACATAGCGCATACGGTCAACGCGAGTATTATAACCGGAATTTTCAGCATTATCCCTCCCATGCATCTTATAGTCAACTATACTTGCCATGCTGCCGGATGACCTCCCCGGTAAGAGCGCTCAGGTAAACTATTGTCCTTCCGACTACCGTTCGCCAGCAAAGCTCCAGGGTAACGGAATTGGCATTTATCAATGGGCAGTAACAGAGTGACCCCTCCGGTTTCAGTCCTTTTTCCGGAAGCGTCCTGCCGTTTAAATACTTTTTCAACGCAGCATCGAACGGAACAGCGGGAGATGTTCCCCTTATTACAGGGGAGACATGGGCATACGTCCTGAACCAGATTGAGGAGAGCCGGTCATCCTTCAAAACGCCATAAATATGTGCATCATCGATGGGAATGCCGTTACAATACTCATTGAATATGAATGGATTGACACTGTTTGCACCGATCTGCTTATGTGCAAGCAGCGATGTTGTATCCAAACTGAATGAAAACGGCGAATGCCCCGGGTAACCCGCCTCCAGGGCCAGCTTCATCCCAAAAGTAAGCCATTTTGCCAAGCCACGCGAAAGGGAGAGCGAGTCTTGAGGCTTGATTTCAAGATTCTCCAGGTCCCTGATCATTTTCCCGTATTTTTTATCGGTTCCAGCATTGAAATTCCGGATTTCAAAGATGCGGGCGTTATCCTTGATCAGGGTTATTTCAAGGGAGTCGCCGAAGTTGCGCATGAGCACGGCAACCCTCTTCTGCAAGTCGGGAGAGAGGCCGGCAACATCGATCTCCTGGTCGTCGATAAAGACCTTGCCGAAGGCAGGAAGACCTGCGAAAATGATCAGCATGATAAAAATCGGCAATTTATTCATGGTGGTTCCCTGGTTTTCCGGTCAGCATCCCGGCTATGTTTTTTCCAATGTCAGATAGTCCCGGATATCCTGCTCGACCGCAGATGTATCCACCCGGGCAATAATCGCCCGGCATAATTTTTCCGGCGCATGGAAGAGCGACAGGTTGACCCTGATCTTCCTGCCATCCCGCTTCGATTCGACAATGTAGGACCATGCGGAAGCTCTGGTACCCGGCTCACGGAATACCCTGGTGACGGCGGTGTACGGAATCTCCTTGCGATCTTTTTTAACGATAAAATTAATGGTTTGAACCAATGCATTTTCCCGAAGTTCCACGAAGGTCGACGTAAACGAAGCCACGTATAAAAGAAACAGAATGCCCAGGACCACTGCCGACACCATCGCCGGAATTCCGGGTTGCCTGTCCTTGACGGCTACTTCGTAGAACCAGAGGGCGCCCAGAGCCGCGAAGCTCACCATCATCAAAATGAAATTTCCGTACTTTGCTCTGTATTTCATGTACCTATCCAACCTTATTCGGGAATTGCAGGAATACTCAGCATGACCGATGACCCTTTACCCCGGACGCTCTCGAATGAACAGAGCGTTTTTTTTATCGTCTTCGACGAGGAGAATTTTCATGGAGCCTTAACGGAATTATTTCGCGGTGAGTTCAAAAAATACTTAGTTCCTGCTCAGGTGGGGAAACCTCGCTTCGCGGGTTCCCCCACAAAAAGTGCAAATTATTGACCGATATTATCTCCTGAGCCCCGGACCCAGCTGAATAACCGCGCCGCCGATTATGATGACGGCAAGCCCAAGCCACGTTGTCGCCGGAATCGTCTCCCTGAAGACGAAATGGCCGGCAAGGATACTCACGACTGCAAAGAAGGCGATGTAGACCCCGAGGAGGCGGGAGAAATCCCATCTGACCGTATTTACCATCACTCCGTAGCTACCCAGTATAAGGAACCCGGCGGCGATGAACCATATGGCATTGCCGCGCAGCCCTTTTCGTATGAGTGCGTCGCCGATTACTTCAAGCATAGCCGCGGCGATCAGGCTGAACCAGGTAATTGCTGTCAAGGTCTGCCGCTTCTCACGATGGGTTCACCGGCGCATATTTCTTCTGCAATTCCATATTAATCTTCAGCACATTGACCATCTTCTCCCCGACCAGCCCGAACCACGGCGCGACGGCGTTATCCTGACGTATCTGTTCGATCTCAGCGCGCACAACCCGCCTTGGTCCCGCAGCTGAATCCCGCTGCCTCGGTGACGAGGATCATGGTACGCTTCCTGATCCGTTTATTCAGAGATCCCCAGGGCTTCTTCTACCAGTCCTTGAAATTGACATCGAGCTGTGTCGACCATTTCCACTTACCGTTTATAGCTCTGTCATTGTAAAATACCGGGCCTGTCAGAATGCAGATATTTTCGTTAAAATTCCATGAGACACCGGGGCCGCCGCCGCCATAGGCATTGTTACCCGTGGCGAGATCGCCGCAGACGGTAAGCCGGGTATAATCAACACCGCCCGCCGATTTCACCGGGATAAAGGACCTGTCCCAAGCGACGGTAACTCCCTTATTGACACCATCGTTGCCCACGATGGTTTTATTCCCCTCGTATCCTCCAACGAACAGCCTGCCGATGATCGGAAGTGTTTTCCCGATATTCAGGTAGCGAATATCAGCATCGGTAGCGTCCGTTTTTACTCCCACGTCGAAAATGCCGATGGCAAGGGCCGGTTCGCCCTTGAAGAAATCATCTTCGGGAAGCGCAAGCTTCGTATTTCCGAGAAGAGGAAAGTTTCCCGATCCCATAAAATCAAGCCCTACCTCCATATTGACTTTGCTGAACGGCAGGATGCCGATCGTATACCCGACATCGGTTGGGAGGGCCGAGACCTCGGAAGCAGATCCGACGTTTTGGGCCTCTGAACTGGAATTGGCAGGGTGGAAGTAATCGTCAATATCGATGTGCCCGATGCCAAATCCCTGAATATCAGTTGTCCCGGCGGTCCAGAACTCCGTTGAAGGTGTCGCGAAAAGCATAACGGGCAGTCCGATGACAAAGGCAACGAGCGATCGAATACCAGGCTTCTTCATAACTTCTCCTACTGGTAAGTTGTGGTTGGCGGATATAATTCCGGTACTGTAAACCAGTTCGGTTCAAGGGTCGGGCCAATTGGCCAGGCGGCTTACTGTTTAAGACGCGACCGGTGCAGCATATTTTTTCTGCAATGCCATATTTACTTTGAGCACATTGACCATCTTCTCCCCGACCAGCCCGAACCACGGCGCGACGGCGTTATCCTGAAGTATCTGTTCAATCTCAGCGCGCACAACCATCCCATCCCGCTTCGTCAGCCCGGCCCACGCTCCCGCCACACGGTCGAGCTGGAACTCGGCATTGGCAAGCGAGATATGCGGATCGAGCCCGGAAGCAGAGCTCGTCACCATGTCGCCCGGCACATCCTGGAGATCGGCCTGCGGGTGGTCGGTGCGCCACAGATCGAAGAACAGCGACTGTATATCGCTCCCCACGCTCACCGGTTCGATGGCGGTCACGCTCTTCCCGTCCGCGCCGGTATGGGTGGCTACGGCAGGAAATTTACCGGGGTTCTCTTTTGAAAAACTCTTGAAAAAGACAACCGCGAGATCGGCGGGCCCGGGATGGGGCGTCGCCGGATTGTCTTTGACATATTGCGCGACCTCGGCCGGGTGTGAAGCGCTCCATGCGCCGACAAACGCCCCATGGGACGAATCGCCGGTCACCCAGGCAGCGGCAAGCGCGTTATGCGCATCGGCCCACTGTGCAACGATTGACGGCGCGCCCTGAAAACTGTCGGCCTGGAACCATTTTTCGATGTCCGGACCAACGAGCGTGCCCGCCATCGGCCCGCTCTTGTATTTGACAAGAGGTCCGAGCTGGACCGCAACCCGGTTGCGCAGGGCATAGTTCGACGATGCGAGCGCGGCGGACGACGAAGCGGAGGCATCGTACGAGCAGGCCGACGGACGCGGCTGGAAATACTGATCTTTGCTGAAGCCCTGCGCGATGAGCAGCGAACCCACCGGCATACCGTTACCGTCTTTGACGATGCTGCCGTTTGCCTGGAACGGGAACAACCCCTGCCCGATTCCCCAGAGCATCAGCGGGTACAGGCCGCAGCAGACTACCAGGGAAAAGAACAGCAACCACAGGCTCTTTGAGATATGTTTCATCATAGTTTTTCTCCTTGTTTACCTTGCGAATATTAGTTGACTATATGCAATGCAACCATGATAACGTCGATGAGCTTGATGCCGATAAAGGGAAGCACCACCCCGCCGAATCCCCAGACGAGGAGGTTCCGGCGCAGAAGCGCATCGGCCCCGAGCGAGCGGTAGGCAACCCCCTTGAGCGCAATGGGAATGAGCATGGGAATGATGAGCGCATTGAATATGATCGCCGAGAGAATGGCCGAGGTGGAGGAGTGCAGGTGCATGACATCGACCGCCTTGAGCCAGGGAAGCGTGCCGGCAAAGAGCGCGGGAATGATGGCGAAGTATTTCGCGACATCGTTTGCAATGGAGAAGGTCGTAAGCGACCCGCGGGTCATGAGAAGCTGTTTGCCGATCTCGACGACCTCGATGAGCTTGGTGGGATCGCTGTCGAGGTCCACCATGTTGGCCGCCTCCTTGGCCGCCTGCGTCCCGGCATTCATCGCCAGGGCAACGTCGGCCTGGGCAAGGGCCGGGGCGTCGTTGGTGCCGTCTCCCATCATGGCCACGAGCTTCCCCTCGGCCTGCTCCTTGCGGATATAGGCGAGCTTCGCCTCCGGCGTCGCCTGCGCGACGAAGTCGTCGACCCCGGCCTGCGCCGCGATGGTAGCGGCAGTAAGCGGATTGTCGCCTGTGATCATGACGGTCCGAAGCCCCATTTTCCGCAGGTTGGCGAAGCGTTCCTTCATTCCGGGTTTGAGGATGTCCGAAAGTACAATCACGCCCGCCACCTGTATGCCGTCGGCCACGACTAAGGGCGTCGCGCCATTCGAGGCGACCCGGTCGACAATCGAATGCAACTCCGGCGGAATCGTGCCCTTTCCGCTTTCGACAAAGGCAACAATCGCGTCGGCCGCGCCTTTCCTGATGCGGCGTCCGCCGGGCAGATCGACCCCGCTCATCCGCGTCTGCGCGGAAAATGCCACATAGTGCGAACCCTGCGGCACGTCGACCGCGCCCTGCCCCTGTGCCTCGTAAAATTTGACAATTGACTTTCCCTCCGGAGTTTCATCGGCCGCCGAGGCTATCGCGGCGAGCTTTACGAGCTCATCGGGCGGGTAGTTGCCGACCGAAAGAAATTCAGTCGCACGGCGGTTGCCCATGGTGATAGTGCCGGTCTTATCGAGCAGCACGACATCCACGTCGCCCGCAGTCTCCACGGCCCTGCCGCTCTTGGCAATGATGTTGTTCTGCAGCGCACGCTCCATGCCGGCGATGCCAATCGCCGCAAGCAAAGCGCCGATGGTTGTGGGGATGAGGCAGACGATGAGCGCAACCAGGGTGGGCACATCGGTGCCGAGACTCTTGATTATATGCGAAAGCCCGAGATACCCCATCATATACTGCTCCGCGTTCATTGCCATGGGGTAGAGCGGGATAACGACAATGAGGAAGATGAGCGTAAAGGCGGAGAGCACGAGCGTCAGGGCGATTTCGTTGGGCGTCCGCTGGCGGATCGCCCCTTCCACAAGCGCAATCATCTTGTCGAGAAACGATTCTCCGGGATTGCCGCTGATCGCCACGACGATCCGGTCGGATATAACCATGGTGCCGCCGATGACTCCCGACCGGTCACTGCCTGCCTCCCTGATGACCGGCGCCGATTCGCCGGTAATGGCCGACTCGTCGATCGAGGCTATGCCCTCGACGATTTCCCCGTCACCGGGAATAGTCTGCCCGGCCTCGACGACCACCTTATCGCCGCTGCGGAGGTCCGTCGAGGATACCTGCTCCACGGATCCGTCTCCCCGCAGTCGATTGGCCGGCGTATCGCGGCGGGTGCGCCGCAGCGATTCGGCCTGGGCCTTACCCCGCGCTTCCGCAAGCGCGGTGGCGAAGTTTGCGAACAGGACGGTCACGAAAAGCCAAGCGTCAAGTGATATGAAGTACGATACCGGCACCTGGCTGTCCGTTCCCCCCACTATTGCTTTTACGATAAAGAGAAGGGTCAGAATCGCGCCTACCTCGACGACAAACATGACCGGGTTCTTCCACTGGATGTCCGGTCGCAGCATCACAAACGCCTGTTTGAGCGCCGGGACGGCGGTTTCGGCAGTGAGAAGGGGGCGATTGCGCACCCGGCGTCCGGGGTGGAGCTTTTTAGTTGGAAGCTTTGAATTCTTCATAATTCCTGTTGTATTCATTGATCTTTCCTTTGTGTTGTATTCGCAGCAGTTGACTCGGGACCCGACAGATTGGTTATCAGCCACCGAACGGGATAGGGCCCAGATGCTCGGCTATCGGTCCAAGCGCGGCTACCGGCAGAAAGAGTAAAGCTCCTACGATGACTATCGTACCGAACAGGAGAAAACCGAAGGTCAGAGTATCGTCCCGCAGGGTCCCCAGGCCGAAGGGCGCGGACTTCTTTGCGCCCAGAAAACCAGCCATGGCAATCATGGCTATGATAGGAAGGTAGCGGCCGATGAGCATAACGAGGCCGGTCGCAATATCGAACGGCACCGCTTCGGGCGAGGGATTCGGATTGTTATTTGCGCCATAGTTTACGCCCAACCCGTCGAACGCCGAGCCGTTGTTGGCCGAAGCGGAGGAAAACTGATATACTATTTGCGAAAATCCATGGGGACCCGGATTACTTTCCGCCTTGATTCCCCAATCGCTCGCCGCAAAAAGGCCGGTTGGCAGAAGGATCAAGAGTGGGTGGATGAGTAAAGCTATAACAGCAAACTTACATTCGCGAATGCCGATTTTTTTTCCGAGGTATTCCGGTGTCCGCCCCACCATCTGGCCGGCGATGAAAACGCCGATGATGAGAAACATGAGGAAGTTGATCATGCCGACCCCCTTACCGCCGAAAACGCAGTTGAGCCACATGCCGGCCATCGGGCCAAGTGCGGCAAGGGGATTAAGCGCATCGCTTTCGGCGTTTATCGAGCCGCAGGTCACATCGGTGGTGAGCGCCGCATAGGTCGCCCCGGCAGAGGTCCCGAAGCGCAACTCCTTGCCTTCGAGATTCCCGAGGTGCTGGTCGACCGGCAGGCCCGCTACCGCAGGCAGCAGCACAACCGTTTTTCCGCCGGGCGCCGATTTGTTGTTTATTGCATACGTCCGAGCCTTCGGGTTGCCGGTAAACGCCGGGTTCGGCTTAAGCGTGTCAAAGTACACGGACCAGACAACAGTACCGACCATAAGTGCCAACATGACGGAAAAAACGACCCAGGCGTGTTTTTTCCTTCTGAGCATCCGGCCGTACATAAGCACCAGTGCAAAGGGGAAGATCATCATGGCGAGGGTATTGAAAAAATTTGATAGCCCGGTGGGGTTTTCAAAGGGGTGCGCGGCATTCATGCCGAAAAAACCTCCGCCATTGGTGCCCAGCATTTTTATGGGCTCCAGGGCAGCTACTGGACCCATTGATATAGTCTGGTGGGCAGCTTCAAGCGTCGTGACGCCGTGCGAACTGCTGAAGGTCATGGGAGAACCCTGCGTGAGGAAAAGGATCCCGAGGACCAGTGAAACCGGCACAAACATATATATCATTACCCGCCACATATCGACGAAGAAATTACCGACCAGCTTTTCCCCGCGAAAGGCGCGGATTATCGCAGCAAGTGAGCAGAACCCGACGGAGGCTGACATGAACATATTAGCGATGCAAAAGAAAATCTGGCTGAAAATGGATAAACTCACCTCACCTGCATAGTGCTGGAGGTTCGTATTGGTCATAAATGATATGACGCTGTTGAATATAGTCGAAGGAGCCAGCATTCCCTTGTGATCCCCGTTGAGCGGCAGCCATGGCTGGAGCGCGAGCACCGCAAAGCCATAGACAAAGAGCGAAAGGTTGAAGATAATGAGCGCCCCGGCATACTGCTTCCAGGTCTGCGGGCCGCTGTCGACCTTATTTTCGAACCATTTCAGGAGCCTGGGAGCCCGGAAGCCACCCTCCATGATCCATGCACAATACTTGCTTAAGGGAATCGCGACGAGCGTCGCAGCGAGCAGAAGAGATACTGGGATAATCCACGTTTGCATAACATGCCTCTTTTACATCCGTTGAGCGTTTTTTAGGCGATTAGAACCACTCGGGTCTGATCAGCGCCATAAATAGGTATATAAGCAGAAAAACAGCAACAATAGCCGTAATAATAATCATGATACCCTCCTATATTTTTTCGCAACCGATGAGAAACAAGTAACATCCAGCCATCAATACGACGCCGAGCACAAACAACGCCGGCAACCAGATTATAAGATGCATCGTAAACCTCCTGTTCAAGATTGATCCGGATTCGTAATCTTCAGTAATTAAAATAGAAAAAGCATCGTAAGCATCATATTAAATATAGGGTGAAAGGCATTAAGAACTTGTTAAAACGGCCCATAGATCCCGAACCGTGGATCAGGATGGAATCTCCGCGTGTTTTACCGGCAGGCGTATCGTAAATCGCGCCCCGCCCGACTCCCGGTTGGAGGCTTCGATGGTCCCGCCCTGGATTTCAACGAACGCCCTGGTGATCGAGAGCCCGAGGCCGGTGCCGCCGGGCTTGGACCCTGGAATGCGGTAGAATTTCTCGAAGAGTCTTCCAACCGAATCGGCAGGAATGCCGGGGCCGGTGTCTTCGACCGTGACGATCAGGGCGGCCGGTTCATAGGCCGCAGCAAGGGTTATGCGCGTTTTAGGCGGCGTATACTGCGCTGCATTGACAAGAAGGTTGGAGAGCGCCTGCTGCAGGAGCACCGGATCGGCCTCGACCAGGGGCATGTTCTCCCCCACCTCGATTGCCACCGAGTGCAATTCGAGTTCGTCGGCAAGATCCCGCAGGAGATTGTTGAAGATATCACGGATATCAACCCACTCCCGGCGCAGGGTAACCGCACCCGACTCGATGCGCGTCATGTTGAGGAGGTTCTCCACCACCCGGTTGAGGCGACCGGAAGCGGTGCGGATATCGTCGATGAGCAGTTCGAGCGATTCGGTTTTTGCGCGGGTGCCGGGATCCGAAAGCGCGTTCGAAGCGGTAATGATCGCGGTAATAGGCGTCCGCAGCTCGTGGGAAACCGAGCGCAGGAAGGTTTTGCTGAGCCGCTCGGCGCGCAGGAACATCCGTTCGAGCGCAATCGAGATCTGCTGCAGCGACATCCGGAAATGGCCTTCCTTGGCAAACGGCAGCTGGCCTCCCTTTCCCGATACGATTCCCACTACCCCGTAGCAATGTTCCTTCGACATGAGCGGATAGTACGTGGCCCTGGCAAACGGCAGGGTCGCCGTTCCCCGTCCTGCCGGGCTCCTGTTCTTATGCACCCATTCGGCAACGCTCCACTCCTTCTCGTTCCCCTCCTTGAAGGAGCTCTCCGGATGCGGACTGCGGTCGATATGCGGGCCGCTATCCGGTCCCGGCTCGGCGAAGTACAGGGCGACCTGCGCGTCGAAGTCCCGGCCGAGGTGCGTGACCGCAATCCGCGCGATATCGTCCGGCGATTCCGTGGCCGAAAGATCCCGGACCAGGAAGTAGAGCGACTCGGTCTGGTGCTCCCGGATCCGCACCGTATCGCGCTGCCGCCTGATCCGGAGGGTCAAAACCGTGGTGACCAGCGCAATTATGAAGTACAGCGAGACAAGCAGGATGTCGGCCGATCGGGAGATCGCAAAGGTGTACCGGGGCGGTATAAACAGGTAGTCCCAGAGAATTGCGCTGAGCCCGGCGGCAGAGAAGAGCGGCCCGGGCCCCACATAGGGAGAGAGTAACGCAATAATAAACAGGAAGAACATCCCGACCGACCGGTAATCCATGAGGCCGGAAAAGCTCTGGCAGGCTATCGCCGCAAGACCGATCGTGCCGAGCGCGACCCCGTACTGCCGGAAGGTCGAGGTCATCGAAATGGGGATGAAGCGCCTTCGCCGCCCTGCCTTCGGGGCCCCGATATCGCCTTGCACCACGTAAATATCGATGTCACCGCTCCGGCGGATGAGGTTATCCACCAGCGATCCGCCGAGAAAAATATCGGCGAGCGGGTTGGTCTGCGATTTACCGATTATTATCTGCGTGACGTTGTTGTGCCGCGCCGTGCGGAGCAGCGCCCTGACGATATCATCGTCGGCTGTGGTCACGACCGTTGCGCCGAGCTCCTGGGCCAGGGTGATGTTTTTGCGGAGCATCTTTTCCGCTTCTGCGGAGGGCGATTTTGCGGTCTGGATGTAGACCGCAACCCACGGCGCCTGCATGGTGTCGGCAATCCGTTTTGTCCAGCGGATGAGCTGCTCGGAGTAGGGGCTCGGGCCCACCGCCACCATGAGCCGCTCCAGGGTTTTCCACGGACCCTGGATCCGGTTCTCCTGCATGAAATTCTTGAGCTGGAGATCGACCCGCTGGGCCGTCACGCGCAGTGCGATCTCCCGCAGCGCGGTAAGATTGCCCTTGCGGAAGAAGTTCGCCACCGCCGCCGCCGACCGCTGCGGCGCATAGACCTTTCCCTCGGAGAATCGCTGGAGCAGGTCTTCGGGGGAAATATCGACGATCTCGATCTCGTCAGCCGCGTCCAGTATGCTGTCCGGCACGGTTTCCCGCACGGTAACGCCGCTTATCTGGTGCACCGTATCGACGAGGCTCTCCACGTGCTGGACATTGATCGTGGTATAGACGCTGATGCCGTTGTCGATGAGTTCGAGGACGTCCTGGTACCGCTTTGCGTGGCGCATGCCCTCGGCGTTGGTGTGGGCGAGTTCATCGACCAGCACATACGCGGGACGGCGCCGTAGTATTTCGTCGAGGTCGAGGTCGCGAAGCGTTACATCCCGGTAGGTAATAGCGATCCTCGGTATTACCGGAAGTCCGGCGAGGATCGCCTCGGTTTCGGCCCGGCCGTGCGTTTCGACGATACCGACGGCTACGTCAACCCCGCGTGCCTTGAGCGCCTGCGCAGCCTGGAGCATGGAGTAGGTCTTGCCCACCCCGGCACACATGCCGAAGAAAATCTTCAGGCGTCCCTTCCCCTCCCGTTGTCTTTCGCGCGCAAGCGAGGCGAGAAAGATTTCCGGTTCCGGGCGCGTGTCGTCGTTCATCAGGGCGTTCCTGTCAGCGAATCGAGCGCAAGGTTGAGAAGCAGCGTAGTAACCCGCGCTCCCGGTAATATAGACGATTCCGGGCATCCGGCCAACCCGGCAATGGCTGCCCTGACCTGCCCCGCCCTGACGGAATCGAGCTGCCGTGCCGCGCAGACCCGCGGCAGCTGCAGCAGGGCGGATTCTTCGCTTATTTCCGGATCGAGCCCGCTCCCGGAGGCGAAAAGCATCTCCTCGGGCACATCGGTACCGGCATCGGGGTTGTCGCGCAGGAAGGCGTCCCGGCGGAGCTTCACCGAGTCGGCAAGGGCATGCGAGGAGGGGCTGAGGTTGCTGCCGCCGGAGCAGAGCGGGTTATAGCCGCAGGCGGACGGGCGCCCGTGGAAATACCGGTCACTCGTAAACTCCCGACCGATGAGGCGCGACCCGGCAATCTGCCCGTCGCGCACGATGCGGCTGCCCCCCGCCGCACCCGGAAAGAGCACCTGCCCGATGCCGGTGAGGGCCAGCGGGTAGACAATACCGGTAAGAACGGTGAGGATTGCGAGCATCAAGGCAGCATTCTTTATCGTTTTCATGGCTTCCTTCAAATGAGTCCCAGTGCCGTTACCAGCATATCGATGAGTTTGATGCCGATGAAGGGGACGACGAGGCCCCCTACGCCGTACAAAAGCAGGTTCTTGAGCAGGATATCCGCTGCCCGCGCCGGACGGAACTCTGCCCCCCTCAAGGCAAGCGGAATGAGCGCGGCAATGACGAGCGCGTTGAAAATAACCGCGCTCAGGATGGCGCTCTGCGGCGAGCCCAATTTCATTATGTTAAGGGCCGCGAGCGGTCCGTGCAGGGCGCCGCCCGCATAGAGCCCCCCGAACATGGCCGGGATGATGGCGAAATATTTCGAAACATCGTTGGCAATTGAAAAGGTGGTCAGGGCACCCCGGGTCATGAGGAGTTGTTTACCGGTTTCGACGATCTCGATGAGCTTGGTAGGGTTGCTTTCGAGGTCGATCATGTTCCCGGCCTCACGCGCTGCCTGGGTGCCGGAGTTCATGGCAACGCCCACGTCCGCCTGCGCAAGCGCCGGCGCGTCATTGGTGCCGTCGCCGATCATGGCGACCATACGGCCCTGCCGCTGCTCGTAGCGTATCCGTTCGAGTTTGGCCTCGGGCGAGGCGTTGGCAATAAAGTCGTCCACGCCCGCTTCGGCGGCAATCGCCGCTGCAGTGAGCGCGTTGTCGCCGGTTATCATGATGGTCTGGATGCCCATCTTGCGCATGTGATCGAACTGCTCGCGAATACCGCCCTTGATCACGTCGGTCAGGTGAATGACCCCGAGGACCTTGCCGTTTTCCGCAACGGCAAGCGGCGTCCCCCCGGCCCTCGCAATCTCTTCGATGGCCGCCTGCGCCTCCTTCGGGAACTCCCCTCCTGCATCCTCCACATAGCTCCTGATCGCCTCGTAGGCTCCCTTGCGAATTGCGCGGTTGCCGGAGACACCCCGGATATCGACGCCGCTCATCTTCGTGCGCGCGGAAAAGGGAATGAAGCGGGCATGGCCCTCGGCTACTTCACGACCGCGAATACCGAATCGCTGCTTGGCAAGGACCACGATCGACCGGCCTTCCGGCGTCTCGTCGGCAAGCGAGGCGAGCTGGGCGGCGTCTGCCACCTGTTCGATCGAAAAACCCGGCGCCGGGATGAACCGGGTCGCCGTTCGGTTGCCGATGGTGATGGTGCCGGTCTTGTCGAGCAGGAGCACATCCACATCGCCGGCAGCCTCGATCGCCCGGGCGCTCAGCGCAACGACCTTCCGCTTGAGCATCCGGTCCATTCCGGAGATGCCGATGGCGCTCAACAGCCCGCCGATGGTGGTGGGAATGAGGCAGACGAGTAAAGAAATAAGCACCGGGAGCGACAGGAGAATGGCTCCGGGCTGCCCGGTGGTCCGTTCGAGGTAGAGCCCGAGCGCGGGCAGCGTGGCCACGGCCAGGAGGAAAATGAGGGACATGCTTGACAGCAGTAGCGTGAGGGCGATTTCGTTCGGGGTCTTACGCCGTGACGCCCCCTCCACGAGCCTGATGATACGATTTACAAAGGAGTCTCCGCGGTCGCTCGTGATCCGGACGATGACGGCATCGCTCAGGATGCGCGTTCCGCCGGTGACGGCATTGCGCTCCCCGCCCGCCTCCCGGATGACCGGCGCCGACTCGCCGGTGACGGTTGACTCGTCGACCGTGGCGATCCCCTCCACCACCTCGCCGTCGCCGGGTATCGTGTCGCCCGTGACGCACAGGACAAGGTCGTCCTTCGCGATCTCCTCGGCATGCACCTTTTCGGTAAACTCGGCGAGCCCGAGGGCGGTAACGATCGTCTCGATCATGCCTTCCTTATACTGCATCACCTTCTTCGCCATGAGGCCGGAGACCGAATTCCGGAGCGAGGTCGCCTGCGCTTTGCTTCTTGTTCTAGCCAGCGCCTCGGCGAAGTTGGCGAAAAACAGCGTGATCCAGAGCCAGAGCGTTATCTGCAGGGTGAAACCGACGCCATGGTGCGCGGCTATCTCGCGCGCCAGCGAGTACGTTGAGAGTAAGGCGCCGATTGCCACGATGAACATCACGGGATTCCGGAACTGCTTTGCCGGGTTCAGGTTCTTGAGCGCCTCGATAAGTGCCGCTCCGGCAAAGACCCGCATCGCCCGACCCTTGAGATTATTTTCTGCCACGATCAGATCCCCCTTCCCGATGCGGTCAGGAGGTGCTGGAGGATGGGCCCGAGCGAGAGCGCCGGGAAAAAGCTCAGCGCGCCCACGATGATGACGGTGCCGACGAGGAGCACCAGGAAGAGCATGCCGCTTGTCGGGAAGGTCCCCGGGGAGATCGGCCGGATCTTCTTGACAGCCAGGTTTCCGGCTATCGCGAGCACGGCAAGCAGGGTAACGAACCGCCCGGCAAGCATGGCCACTATGGTGGTCAGGCTGTAGAAAGGCGCTGCGGCATTGAGCCCGCCGAAGGAGCTGCCGTTATTGTTGGCCGTGGAGGCAAAGTTATACAGGATTTCGTTGAGCCCGCCCACGCCGGTTGCCCCGAGCGATGCAGTCCCGGCCCTTACGCTGCAGGCGATTGCGGCAAAAACGAGCATGAGCACCGGCGAGGCCAGGACGCCGATCGCGCACATCTTCACTTCGGACGATTCGATTGCCTTGCCGATATACTCCGGCGACCTGCCGACCATGAGCCCGGCGATGAATACCGTGATAATTGCATAGAGCACCATGCTGTAGAGCCCGGATCCCACCCCGCCGAAGATGACCTCGCCCATCATGATGTTGAACATCGCAACGGCCCCGGTGAGCGGCGACAGGCTCTCATGCCGGCAATTGACCGCGCCGCACGAAGCCGCAGTGGTCGCGACCGCAAACAGGACCGACCCGTCCTGCCCGAAGCGCAGCTCCTTGCCTTCGAACGAACCCTGCGTCTGTAAAACCGGGTTCCACGCCTTCTCGGCATGGATCGACACCCCGAGACCGGCGCAGAAGATGAGCAGCATTGCCACGAAGAGCACCTTGCCGTGGTCCGGCGAACCGATGAGCCGCCCAAAGGCAAAGGTCAAGGCGCCGGGGATGAGGAATATCGCGAAAATTTCGAGGAAATTCGTAAAGGGCGTCGGGTTTTCAAAGGGATGGGCGCCGTTGGCATTGAAATACCCCCCGCCGCACGTGCCGATTTGCCGTATGGCTACCTGCGAAGCGACCGGACCAACCGGAATGACCTGCTCGCTCCCGTCGATAGCCGCTGCCCGGATGGGCGGCGAGAGCGTCTGCACGCTCCCCTGCGCGATGAGCACCGTCGCGAGGATAACCGACAGGGGCAGCAGGATATACAGGATCGATTTTACGAGATCTGACCAGAAATTGCCTATTGACAGGCTGTTTTTCGACGAAATGCCTCTGGAGAGCGCCACGACCACGGCCATTGCGGAGGCCGCGCTCACGAAATTCTGCACCGCAAGCGCCGCCATCTGCGTCAGGTACGACATCGTACGCTCGCCGGAGTATGCCTGCCAGTCGGTATTGGTCGCAAAGCTTACCGCGGTGTTGAGGGCAATAAGAAATGGGACAGGACCCAGGTGCTGCAGATTGAGCGGCAGCCGGTTCTGGATGAGCTGGATGACCAGCACCGTAACCATGCCCATGCCGGTGAAGAGCAGGAGCGATCCGGCATACCGCTTCCAGGTCATGGGCTCCTGCGGATCGATGCCGGCCACCCGGTAAATCGCCCGCTCCACGCCGCAGATCCCTGGGATTTGCAGGGGCCTTTTCTGATCGAAGACCCGGGCGATATATCTCCCCAGAAGCGGACAGAATACCACGATCGAGCCGAGGATCACCGCGATGAGGGTAAATTCTTTGCTGGTCATGGCGAGCGCGGCCTCTTAAAATTTTTCTGGGAAGATGATGGCGGCGGCCAGGTAGACGATAAGCAGTCCGGCAATGATGGCGCCGACGAGGAAGTCTGGAGTCATGATACTGAGCGTCTCTCCCTATTTAAGGGGCCGGATTTAAACGAATGCAATCATTTCTATTATAAATTAGGCCGAAATACATTAAGAAGGCGTTAAGAGATGGAAGGGGATATAAAGAAAACATAAAGAATTAATTCAAAGGCTTCTGATGGGGAAACCTCGCTTCGCGGGTTTCCCCTGGCCCGAAGCCGCGAAAAGCACGCGTCTTCGGGCACACCCTTTCCTGCGGAAGTGGGCGGCTGTGTCTGCCTCGCTGCGCTCCGCAGACGCTCGCCCACTCCCGCAACGCTCACATAAGGTAGAAAGAACATATAAATCCTAAAAAAATGAATCGTGTGGCCCGGATCTCCGATCCGGGTATTTTTGAATTTGCATGACCTATAAGGGCACGGCACGCCGTGCCCCTACCGGATCCTTCAACCCCGGGGCAACCACGCAGGGTTGCCCCTACACGGAATATTTATCTCTTTTGCCTGTAACTTCTTTGTTTTTTTGCCTTTGTGCCTTCTTTCTGCCTTTCTGCCTTCTTTCTGCCTTTCTGCCTTCTTTCTGCCTTCCTGCCTTCTTCCTGCCTTCTTCCTGCCTTCTTTCTTCCTTCTTCCTGCCTTTCGTCTGCCTTCCCTCTGCCTTCTTTCTACAATTTTCCCACCTGCAAACCATCAAATTACTTTACATTTATTTTTTGCAAATCCCGATTTTCAGGGAGTTTTTGCCCTCCGGAGAGCACAAGTAGGGCAAAAATTCCAAGGCCCTTAAAACCAGTGAGATAGAACGAAATCTCGGACGTTTTTGTAAATTTGGAGTGCAAAAACTCCACCAGTAAAGAATTCCGGGTGACTGATGATTGATAGAAGAAAATAATTTGAGGATAAAAAGAAAGGCTTTTGAACGATAACTCAAATAATTACAAAGACTTGGAAAATCGATGGCAACTTCACTTGGGTGAATATTTTTAAATTGGCAAAAGATAAAAGATGAGAGAACCATGGGAAAATCCTTGAAAATATTGGTACTTCTGAACATAGCTATCGCACCCACCCCCTTCGCCTGATCCCTGACCTATTCGCCTCACTCCTTCCCCTCTGACCTCTCCCCGGCCCAAAGCGGCCACCCCTCCCCTATCAGGGAGGGGAAAACCGATTCGCGAAAAAAGATCAAAAAACGATAAGGCCTTCCGGCCAATTCGACCGGAAGGAGGACAAATGTACTATAACCCGAAACTGTAAAAGAACAGGTGGTTGCCGGGGCAATGGCAGCGCTG
>PLTF01000028.1:0-382 GCA_003164335.1 Fibrobacterota bacterium | reverse complement strand
TGCTAACCATAATATAAACAATTTCGAGATGAAAGTCAATAGTTTTTTTCATTTAATAGATATAATATAGGCAAGGATTTTAAAAGATATATGGCGTCTGGGTACCATTGAGCAAAACGGTTTTTTTCCTAAAGCCTGAGATCTGAAGTCTGAAGCCTATCTTTATTACCTGGATTACGCGGATTAAAGNNAGAGAGTTAAAAACCCAGATACGCAAAGGCTATTTTATGACAGGCTGGGCGCAAGGGCAAGACTCTTCATCGCAACCGGTGAAAATCCCGGTTCCAGCAAGGGGTGGCCCGCGATAATGGGCGATAGCGTTTCGTGCGTGAGGCTTCACGCGACGGATGGGCGCCCTAAGGCAGGCATCGAAATCTACGAA
>PLTF01000132.1 GCA_003164335.1 Fibrobacterota bacterium | reverse complement strand
GTAGTTCTTGCGGGCGAAGATGGACTTCGGGGCAATGGAGCAGCCGACGGCGAGGCCCATGCGCACGGCCATGCCGACCGCTTCACGATTGAGCACCGGGAGGGACCCGGGAAGCCCGAGGCAGACCGGGCAGCCGTGGGTATTCGCCGCATCGCCGAACGGTGTGGTGCAGCCGCAGAACATTTTTGTTTTCGTCAAAAGCTGGGCGTGAACTTCAAGGCCGATAACGGTTTCAAATTCCATTGGAATACCTTCTGTTAAATTGGTTTCCCCGATGAAAACGTGACGATCATTACCTTTCTACTATCCGGTACGCAATCTCCTGCCCCTTCAGTTTTTCCTTTCCAAACCGTTCCGCCCCTTCGCGGGAGTCGAATCCCGTTATTGCCAGAAGGTAGCCGGACCTTTTTTTGGTCACGGTGAAACGGAGGTGCGTTTTCCCCGCATGGCGGGTAAGTTTATTTCTAAGTGCAACGGCATTTTTCTTTGCTTTAAAAGGCCCGATCCGCACCAGATACTCCACCGTATCGCTCCCAAGCACCGGTGCTGCCGCAGTCTTTTCATGCAGGAGTTCCGGCTTTTTTACCGATTCGGATTGCCAGGCCGAAGCGGCATCCACCCCGAGCTCCCTGAACCGGTTGCGTTCGAGCATCTCTCCGGCATAGGGAGCGAGCGCTGCTTCAAAGGGCTGCAGAGAATCCGTCATACCGAGCCTCCGGGCGCAGGTCAGGCGGTCGAGCAGCGCATTGACGACAAAACATTTGTCGGGGATGGAAAGCGGGATCTTTTGCAGGAGCGTAAGCGCTCTTCGACAATCATTGCGCTGCATCGCGTCCTCGGCAAGCGCCACCCGGGCTTCGTTCCGGCTATCGCCATCGCCGTCGTCGGCAACCGATTGCAGCAGTGCCGTGGCGGATGCACTGTCTCCCCGCGCGCGGGCTGCAGAGGCGGCAAGGAGGCAGCACCTCCCCGGCGCATCTTCAAAGCCGGCTGCGCGTTTGTAATAGGTATAGGCGGTGGCATAGCTCCCGAGCGCGAAGGCGAGGTCCGCCCTGCGGCGGCACGCGGCAGCGATCTGGGTATCGGGCAGGGTCACGTCGTCCGCCATCTTTTCGTACAGACGGGCCTGCAGGGAGCAGGGCGAGCGGAGAATTGAATCAGTCAACCACGATCCGGTGGCTGAGGCAACGGCACCCGGGGCGAGCCCGCTGTCGGGGGAAATCGTCGCAGCGGCAGTTGCAACGCAGGCAGCAATAGCAAGCGCTATCGGACGGATTTTCCGGCAGCGGAATTTGCTGCGCTTTATCATTGGTGCCCTTTTACAGATAATCATTCGCCTTATTCCCGATATTTCATGCATTTATTTACTGAGTAACCTTGTCACTTTAACTATGTCGCCTTTCACCTCACCTGGAGAGGGGCCGGGGGTGAGGCGAGCCGGTTCAATCGCTTCACCAATTTACTCATCCTTCATATTGCCGCCATCATCCTTTCCGCTTCCGCCCTCAAGCTCCCGTATCCGCTTCCCCCTCCGCCAGACCTCGCGTTTGGTCCGGACATACATAAAGAGCATGGGGAAGAATCCGAGAATGATTCCGGCTCCCAGTGCGGCAAGAACATACAGGTATACCGGAAAGGAACGGGTTCGGAAGAAGAGGATACTGACGCTTACCTCCTGCCTGAATGCCGGTTGCATGAACGTCAGCGTGAGGGTCATGACCATGACGACCGTAATTGCCAACAGTAAAAGCCACCCCGCCGTTCGCATATTCTTACTTCCTTTCAGCAATGAGTGTCATGCCGCTTGACCGAACAATCCGCGCGGTCAGGAGCGTTCCCGGGGGCGCTTCAAGGCCCCGGATGAGAATCCGTTTGCATCCCCGGTCCTGGCCGCGGAGAAATGATTCGCCGCGCTTTTTAAGAGGGCCGTAGACCATGATCTCCTTGGTTTGCCCCACCATACTTTCGTAAATTTCCCGGGTTGTCGCGGTCTGGAGCGCGATGAGGCGGTTCAGCCGCTCTATCTTGACATCCCGGGGAATATCGTCCTCAAGCTTCGCCGCCGCAGTTCCTTCGCGGGCCGAATAGGCGAACATGAATGCGGTTGTAAACCGAGCTTCCCGAGCCAGCGCAAGCGTGGCGGCGAACTCTTCCTCGGTTTCGGAGGGAAAGCCGACCATGAGGTCGGTCGTAATATCGGCATCGGGCAGGATGCGCCGGATCATGGACAAAAGCGATCGGTAGCGGTCTGCCGTATACTTCCGGTTCATGAGCGACAGGATGCGGTCCGAGCCCGCCTGGACCGGCAGGTGCAGGTGCCGGCACAGTCCGGCATTCTCCGCTATGGTGCTGATAAGTTCTTCGGTGCAGTCCTTCGGGTGCGAGGTCAGGAAACGGATGCGGGAGAGGCCGTCTATTGCCGCGACCCTGCGGAGCAGCCCCGGGAAGCCGAGACCGTTATCGCCGTACGAATTGACATTCTGACCTAAGAGGGTCACTTCGCGGACACCTGCTGCAGCACGGGCCTTAAGCGCAGCGACGATCCGGTCCGCCTTTACCGAAGTTTCGGGTCCCCGGACAAAGGGGACAATGCAGTAGGCGCAGAAGTTGTTGCAGCCGCGCATGACCGGAAAGAATTCGCTTACCTCCGGCTCGGGGGGTGCTGCCGGTCCGTCTTCGTGCCCGCCGAGATGGCGCATGAGCACCGCTTCCGGATCGGCAAGTTCGGGTGCGCCGATCACCGCGTCGATGGCCGGGATCGACTCCCTGAGCCGCTCTCCCAGCCGCTCCGCCATGCAGCCGATGACCCAGAGTCGCTGCGGGTCCGGGTAGCGCGCCGACCGCCTCTTTTTTGCGGCAAATTCGGCGATCCTTGCCCTGGCGCGGGCTTCGGCATGTTCCCGCACGCTGCAGGTATTGACAATAATGAGAGCGGCCGCTTCCGGAGAGGAAACTTCGTGCCATCCGCGATTGGCAAGCGCGTGAAGCAGGGAGTTCGAATCGGCGGTATTCATCTGGCAGCCGAAGGTCTGGAAATATACGGATGGCATGGAGCAAAAATAGTTCATATCCCCCCGCTGCGGACGAAGTCGGGGCGCCGCACACAGGCCCGCCTTCCCGGCCGAAGGTCCGGACGTCATGAACTATTTTAACCTGAAAATCGCCCGGTGCCGCTTAATCGAGGGAGTCGACATGTCCCATATCGAATGGATCGCCCTGAATTCAGTCAAGGGACTGGGGCCGGTCCGGATTAAGCACCTCATCGATTATTACGGTTCCGCTGAGGAGGTATTCCGGCGGAGCGGGGACGAGCTGGTACGCGAGGGCATCATTCCTGCGGCGTGCATCGCAGGTCTGTTCGGTAAAGAGCTCCGGTCGGAAGCGGAGAGCCAGGCGGTCCTTGCAGAAAAAAAAGGCGTTGAGGTCTTCACGCTTGCATCGCCGGGGTACCCTCCCTATCTCAAGGAGATTTTTGCTCCGCCGCCCGTTCTTTTCGTTCGCGGCGACGTTTCGGTATTTACCCTTCCCTGCATCGCCATTGTGGGCACCCGCTCGCCGACCGCCTACGGCAGGGCGGTGACCCGGTCGCTTACCGGCGAGCTTGTGGGCCAGGGGCTTGCTATTGCGAGCGGTCTTGCACGGGGCATCGACACCATTGCCCATGAAACATGCCTTGAAAGGGGAGGGCGGACCATTGCAGTTCTCGGGTGCGGCATCGACATTATTTACCCGTCCGATAACACCGTACTGTCGCAGAAAATCTGCAACACCGGGGTTCTCATTTCCGAGTTTCCCATGGGAACCAGGCCGGAGGCGTACAATTTTCCGCGTCGTAACCGGATCATAAGCGGGCTTTCCGCCGGGGTTCTGGTCGTGGAGGGCGGAGAGAAGAGCGGCGGGCTCATTACGGCTTCCTATGCCCTGCAGCAGGGACGCGACGTTTTTGCGGTTCCGGGCCCGATTACCTCGCCGCAGAGCGTCGGAACGTTCAACCTGATCAGGGAGGGAGCTATCCCAGCGCGCAGCGGCGCCGAAATAGCCGATGCACTGTCGCTCTTCGGCAAGCTCCGGCACAAAAAGCCGGAAGCGGGCGTCATCCCGGGCGGCGGAGACGGCAGCATCCAGCTGTCGCTGCTTTCGGAAAGCGAGCGGAATATCTATGAAACGCTCTCCGAAACGCCCCGCCGCATGGACGAACTTTCGGCACTCGCCGGAAGACCGGTCATGCAGCTGTTCGATGCGTTACTCATGCTGGAGCTCAAGGGGCTGGTACGGCAGCTGAGCGGCCAGCTTTATATACGGGCATAAACCATCCATCGGGGTACGGTCGGCGCGAATGCATGGAAAACGGGTCATCGGCTGGGTCGTCATTGCGGGGCTGCTCTGCGGGGCCGGGTTCTTTTTCTTCGGGAAGCAGGGGATCTACTATCTGATTCGCGACCAGCGCGCGAAGAGCGCAGAGATCCGGCAGGGCCGGCACACCATCGACTCCCTGCGGCAGGAGATCGCCAGGTTGACCAGCGATACCGCCTATATCGAACGAATCGCGCGGGAAAAGCTCGGCATGGCCCGGCCCGACGAAAAAATTTACAAATTCATCGAGAAACGGTAATGAACGGAGAACATTCACTCATCAATCGCTTCTTCCGGGAGATCCGCCGGACCGTGCTCGCCGGAGTGTTCATCCTGATCCCGGTCGTCCTTTCGGTTGTCATCCTCTGGCGGCTCTTCGAATGGGCCGACAAGGCGCTCCCCGGCACCCTCGGCCTGCGCTGGCCCCCGTTTGCAGGGCTTTTCGTTTCGCTGTTTATCGTCTACATCGTCGGGCTTGCTGCCAAAAACTGGCTGGGCCGGAAGGTGATCGCCACCGGCAATGCGGTCATCGTCAGCATTCCGATCCTCAACAAGCTCTACCTTATTATCAAGCAGATCGTCGATACGGTAACCCTCGACAAGAAGAAGCTGTTCGAGCGGGTAGTGCTCCTGAAGTACCCGCATGACAATTGCTTCGTGATCGGTTTCGTGACCTCGGAAGACAACCAGCAGTTTTCGGCGAAGGTCGGAAAAAACCTGGTAGCGGTTTTTGTTCCGAACGCTCCGAACCCGACAACCGGCTTTCTCTTTTACGTTCCCGAGGAAGAGCTGGTGACCATGGATATCCCGGTCGAATATGCCTTCAAGCTGGTCCTCTCCGCCGGTGTGCTCGGCGTGCGCGAATCCGGCGGGGGGGAGGAGCCCGTCCGGCTTACCCGGAGCAGGAACTGGCTGCAGATTTTTCGCTCCCGGCGCGTCGGCGGCAACAAGGCCGATGGTTCGTAGCGCCGGCACAGCGCTTTCCGGGCGCCGGGGGGAGAGGTGCGGCGAACATCGGGAACCTGCCCGATGAGCATCGAAAAAACCCTTGCCATCGTCCTGGACCGCATTCCGTTTCGTGAAACAAGCTCCATCGCCGCCCT
Source organism: Fibrobacterota bacterium (assembly GCA_003164335.1). Taxonomy (GTDB): domain Bacteria; phylum Fibrobacterota; class Chitinivibrionia; order Chitinivibrionales; family Chitinispirillaceae; genus BOG-1184. Next base: position 23,616 of record PLTF01000132.1, on the reverse strand, counting down.
ACTGACGCGGAGTCTGGGCCGGGTTAGCGCCATTGCAAAAGGGGTGCGGCGTTCCCCGCAGTCGGCCCTCGTGCTGGAACGGGGCCTTCTGGTGGAGATAGTCCTTTATGTAAAGCCGAATCGCGACCTTCATACTGCCGGGCAGGTCTCGGTTGCGGCCTATTATCCCTCCATCCGCGGTGATCTCGGCAAGCTGGCCCTGCGTGATGCCGCGCTCGAACTCATCCTCAGGTCGGTACCAGCACCCGAGACGCAGACCGAGCTGTTCGATTTTGCCCGCGAATTCCTCGACCGGCTCGAAGCAGCGGATGCGGCAACCCTTCCGGTCCATGAGCTGTGGCGATTTTTCCTCGGGTGGGCACAACATCTGGGATTCATGCTCAACCTCAGGACATGTCTTCGCTGCGGGAGCGAATCGGTTGCCGCTGAAGGAGGATCCCTGGCAATCGATCGGGGAGGGCTTCTCTGCAGGAACTGCGGCGGCGCATCCGCGTCCGGATTTATTCCCGGGCCGGCAGTTTCATATCTCCTTGCCGACAGCAGTCCGGGGAGCGACCGGTTTTCCGAGCCGCTTCCCGGCGCGGTCCAAAAGCGTCTGACACGCCTTTTTGCCGATTACTGCCGTTTTCACCTCGAAATCCGATCCGCGCTCAAGGCAATCGGATTCCTCGAATCCGTATTTTTTTAAGTGGTTTGAGGATGGTTTCGGCCCCTCCACCTCCGATTTTCTCACGCTCTTGCGGTTCTCTCACCCTAAGCGAACAAGGGAAGGGGGAATTGCGGCATTCATACCGAGTATTTTAAATGACTGCCGTCTTGAATGCTTTGCAGGGGGAGCGGGGCGCCCCGGCATGTTTACCCAAGGCCGGAGCAACCGATAAAGAATGAAGACGCACCATCAGAGAATAATAGACATTTCTACCAGGGTAGACCGTTTCCTGAGGGGCGTCTTCACGGACCTTGTCGTCGACGGCCCAGCGATTGATGCCCCGGCATTGCAGCAGCATCCCCATATGGTGGTCTCCACGCACCGTTCCCACGTCGATTATTTCCTGATCGGTCATCACCTGTTTTTCCGGGGCTTCAAGCACATGCGGTTTGCGGCTGGCGACAACCTGACGAAACTTCCCTGGATCGGGACCCGGTTCCGTGAATTCGGGGCATTTACGGTAGCGCGGGAGATCGCCTTTGAGCGGAATTATGTGAAGAACCTCTGTAATCAGGTCGTCTCCATGATGGCGCAGCGAGAGGCGGTCATCGTGTTTCCGGAGGGAGGACGCAGCTATTCGGGCTCGATCCTCGAGGTGAAAAACGGTATCCTCGGGGCTGCGGTCCTCATGCAATCGCAAAGTGCCGGCGAGGATGTTTTTCTGCTTCCCATGGCTATCTCCTACGACTGCCCTCCGGATGTTCCCTGGTTCGACCTGCTGCTGACCGGAAAAAAATTTCGACGCCGGACCCAGCCTTTTCTGAAGCGGCTACTGGGAAATATTTTCTATTTTGGCGCCGATTTCCTTGCGTTTGCGCCTTTTTTCTTCGGGAGGAATCTGGGGCGGCGGTACGGCGCGGTCTATATCGACTACGATGCCCCGCTTGCCGTGCGCTCGATCGTCGACGTGGAAAAGAATCGCACGCCGGGCAGCCGGGGCGATGCTTTTTTCGAGCATCGTGCCTCCATGCAGAAAATCGCCGAAGTCATGCAGGTCCGGTTCTTTGCCCTCTATCGCATTCTCCCGATGCATGTTCTTGCCTATCTTCTGCAACGCGGCGGTCCGCTCGTGCCCGATGCGGCGGCCTTGCAGGTGCCATCGGTGCTCGATACGCTGCGTAAAGCCGGCAGGAATATGAAATCTCTCGACCTGTTTGGGTCGCCGGGAGCGATTATAGCCGAAGGTCAACGACAATTGCTGCGCCTCAAGGCAATTGCCGTTCGCCGAGATATATCGGTCAGGAAAAAAACGATCGTCGGCTATTTCGCCGCTCCGGTCATCGAGGCGGTTGAACAGTAACTACCGGTTCCCGAGGAGGCCCCCATGGTGTTTGAACAGTATCTTGCCATACCGACCGTCGTCGACCTTGAAAGCGACGACAAAGTTGAAGCCCTGCGGGAACTTGTCGCCGCCTTCTGCAAAGCCACCGATATACGAAAACCGAAGAGCATTATCGACGAGATCCTGCGGCGGGAAGAGGCGTCATCCACCTTCATCGGCCAGGGACTTGCCCTTCCGCAGGCCAGGGTGTCGATAAAGGAAGAGTTCGCCGTGGTTGTCGGGCGCAGCAAAACCGGCATCGAGTACAATGCCGCACGGGGGGCGCTTGCGCATATCATTGTGCTCCTCGTATCACGCGACGACGCCGACAATGCCCGCCAGATACAGCTTCTTTCGGAAATGGCCGATTTCTTCAAATCGGATGCGATCCGGGAGGCCCTGCTGCTGCCCGAGGAAAAGGTTGATATCAGGGTAATCCTGAAATCGCTGAAAAAAAGCGGGGGAGCTCTTGAAAAGGACGCCCGGCGCCAGCGGCGGGATATCATGCCGATCCTGCGCAACGCCATGAACCTGGCGCGCGAGATCAAAGCCCGCGCAATCATGGTGTTTGCCGATGCGGTGCGGGAGAACGAGTTCCTCGACCAGATTACGACAAGTGCGAAGCTCATCGTGGTAACCAGCAGCCGGACGCGCTTCGATCCGAAGGGCGACCGCCGCATAAAGGGGTTTCTGCTTGCGCCGGCCATTACCTCCTCGCGGACCGACCAGATCAAAATAGGCATCCTGCTCGGTTTGACAAGAGGCCTTATCAGCCGGGAGGATGCGGTCGTCTGCATTTCCGGCAAACCCGGCAACGAGGTCTTCGACACCATTGTGGTTATCGATGTCGAAAAGGAGTACGATTTCTTCTTTGCCACGACCCAGAACATCGTTCCTCCGGAAGTCAAACCGGAAGTGCTCGAACGGCTCATCGCCATCGCCGGAGAGATCGCGGTGGAGGGCCGTGAGGGCAAGCCGATAGGGACCATTTTTGTCGTCGGCGACACTAATTCGGTCACTGCCCATGTCCGGCAGCTCATCATCAACCCGTTCCGCGGTTACAGCGAAGCGGAGCGTAATATCCTCGATCCGAGCCTTGCGGAGACGGTCAAGGAGTTCTGCGCCATCGACGGCGCCTTCATCATTACCGGTGACGGTATCGTCGTGTCGGCCGGAAGCTATCTCCTGCCGGCAGCGGTCGACGATGCGGTCCAGATTCCCGGTGGGTTCGGCGCCCGGCACGCGGCGGCGGCGGGGATTACCGCCTGTACCAATGCCCTTTCGATTGTCGTTTCCGAGTCAACGGGCATGGTAACCCTGTTCAAGAACGGCATGGCCATGATGGCGCTCGCCCGTCCGGTACGGCATGATAAAAATGAGGTGCAACGGCTCTATTAAGGCGGCAGCCGTGGGTCAGGGTCCTCTTCGAACCGGGCGCAAAGCCGGCATTGTGCTAGTCATCGCCGTTTCCTTTATGGCCTATGTTCAAGGTTCGCCCTCGCGGCCTGCGCCATCGGTTATTAAGCACGACATCCTGCGGAAAATCGATTCCTTACCGCAAGACAGCGCGGCGCTCCGGGACAGCGCGGAGATTCTCTGCGAGCGCTATCCGCTCTCGGGATCATTCCCTTCCGCCGCATTCGACACGGTCGCGAGGAAGATCGAAAAGCTGCTTGCGCGTCATGTTCGGGTTCGTGAAGTAAGGCTCCAGGATCTGGATACCGTCCTGCCCGCCACCGCCCTTTCCGGCCGGGGAGCGCGGTATTTGCTTGTCCCCTGCGGAATCGCCGCGATCGTGCATGAGAAAAAGCGGGAGGTCGGTAGCTTTGTCAAGCTCAACCGTGAGGGTGATTTCGTTCCGACGAATACCACCCGCGTCATCGGCAGCCGTTCGACCGATGTCGGTATTCGTTTTGTAATGATCGACCTTGCCGCGCGTACCGTCGTTTTTGACGACCGGGAAAAAGTTACCGTAAGCAACGATGAGGCGGTCAGGGGCACTCTCCCGAAGGATGAGAGTGCAGGCAGAGTCGCAAAAGATCAAGTTTCGATCGGCGTCATGCGTATTGCGGAAAAGGTTGTGGCGAAGCTGCGGAAGAGATTCTGGAAATAATAATAACAATAATACCAAGTTATTGCTCAGGTGGGGGAACCCGCGTAGCGAGGTTCCCCCACCTGAGAATTTATCGAAAACAGTTCCTCTCTCTTCAATTATTTTATCTCATCCAACTATGCCTGCCGACCGAAAACCCAACAAAGCGATACCGAAAGCAAAAGAGACCCTGCCTCCGCCCCCGCTCACAGCCGATGAGATATGGCAACGATACGGCTTCTGGGGAATTCTCGCAATCTGCTCTGCGGACATCCTCTGGGCGATCTGGGGGTCCCGCTATTTCATATTGCAGGACCTTCCGGATCATATCGCACGCGCCTCGATTCTCAAGGATTTCTGGTTTTCTCCTTACATAAGGCACTATTTCCGGCTGGCTCCCTTCCCGGTTCCCTACATTGCATGCGACATTTTCAACGCGGCACTCCTGTCGGTTTTCGATTCGTATGCCGTCATAAAAATTTTCGAAACGGTTTCGGCATTGGTCCTGATCGGCGGTGTCGGGTATTTTATCCGGCGAACGGAACGATCGCAGCCCGAGCTGATGCTTTTCCCGTTTGCAATTCTCTGGGCGAATATTTTCCTCAAAGGCAACCTCAATTTCATTGTCGGAGTCGGAGCGCTGTTTTTGATTCTCGGCATCTGGTGGCCCGTCCGCTGGAACTGTTCGCGGCGCCGGGAGGCAGTGCTTGCACTTGGAGGCGTACTGCTCTACGGCATTCATCTCATTGCCATTTTCATGTTGCTCTTCATTGCCGGTATCAGCTTCCTGCTGCATTGCGCCAAAACGAAAACCTTTGAGTATAAGAAGCTGTGGCCGGCTTTGCCCGCGCTCGCCATCATTGCGGCGTATTTCGCCTGGAACGGCTCGGGCGGCGAGACGGCGGGACCGGTGCGAGCCACTCTCCCGGTAGCTTCAGGCTACTTCCTTGAAAAGTATCACTCCCTCGGCAGCTTCTTCAACGTCTTGACGTCATCGGACTGGCATCTGTTCATTCCACTTATGGCGCTGCTGTTTATCGGGGTCTTCGTTTCGCTCCGCCGTTCGATCGCATCGGAGGAATCGATCGTTTTTCTCGCTTTGTGCGGCATGTTCCTCCTTGCTCCCAAGGAGTTACACGGGATGGTCATTCGTCCCGACGAACGGATACTTTTTATCCTGTTCCTCTGGGGTTTGAGCCTGGTACGGTTTCCGCAAAGAGGGATAGTATGGTTTCGCTGGTCCTGGATCCTGATCATCCTGGCTACCGGGGTGATCCAAAGCGCAAAAATAAAGCACGCATTCAGGGAATGGGATGCCGAAAGCACCCCGTATGTTACCCTGATGCAGCAGGTTCCCCCGCATTCCCTGGTGTGCGACCTGGTGTATTTCGAGCGGCACACCTTCATGCACTTTTATAAACTGTTGATATCCGAAAAACAGGATGTGGTTCCGGGAATGTTCGATGAAAAGAACGACTGTATCCGGTATCGCCGACCGCTGCCGAACCCGCCGGTCAATCCCATCGTTACCGATTCCCTGCTGGGAATTTACGATTATTTCATCGCCCACGGCATGAGCGAACAGATCGTGCAGGTTGTGGAGAAACGGAAACTGTCGGTAGTCTGGTGTACCGAGGAAATAGCATTGCTTAAGAGCAATGTGAAAAAACCGGAGGAATAAGGGCACACCAGGCCGTGCTCCTGCCGATTTCCAGCGCTTGACTCCCTATTTCTTCGAATACGTATACGTCAATCCAGCCGACAACGCCTCCTTCACCTGCAGGGACGCGCTCTGCTGGGTCGTATAGACCAGGAAAACCGACAGGTTGAGCATCAGGTATTTGGAAAAGGTGAAGATGGCGGTGTTTTCCCAGTCGACGCGGGGGTTGCGCCAGGCGCCGTTTGCCGTTGTCCCGGAATTCTGCTCAGCCGCCGAACTGACGATCGCCTTGTAGACCCTGAGGTCGCTCGCGATTGAGGCCGATTTTTTGGCATTTGCCGCATTGAGATCCATATCGAACTCCACGCCCCCGTCGTTGGTGGACTCGGTGGCGCGAACTTCGGTTGCAGTGTCAAGCCGGTCGCGATCGACATACTGCTGCATGGCAACGCCGGCACGCGTCGACCAGGTGACGGTCGGGGTCTTCTCGAGCGTCTTGCTCATGCCAAGCGCCTCGGTAATGTTGAGCGGATTGATATAACGGGTCAGAAGGGTGTCGCTGCCGTCCTTGAATTCGCTTATCAGTCGGGCGCTTGCAAAAGGGTTTGCCCACCAGTCCCGCTTGAGCCGCAGGAGCTCCTGGCCGTCGATGAGATCGATCGATTTCTGCGGCAGGCTCCAAAGCTTACTCTTCTGGGACTCTACCTCGGTCTGGCCATACTGGAGCTTGATGGTTGTCTGGGAGTTGAGCGAATCGTCAAACTGCTTCTCGGCGATGCCCAGGAATTGCGAGCTCCAGGAGAACGAACCTGCTTCGCCGCCAACCCAGCTGTTACTGTAGGAGTTCACCACCGCTCCCACATTACCGGTGGCGTCGATTTTCCATGGCAAGGCGGAGAGCGGAAAAAAAAGACTGCTCAGGGCGAACGGCAGTACGGCTTTTGCTGGAAATTTCATGAGGCCTCCCTGCACGGAATAATGAAATTTATGGGGATATGCAATATTTTACTGAATTGGAGAAATAAGCAAAAAGCGGGCCTGAAAAGGGAGATATTAAAGGATTATTAAACGAGGACGGGTAGCATTTTACCTGATATATCTAATTGAATTTAAAAAAGATAAGTCAGTTATGGAGTATACTCCATATTTGCACAACATTTCTGGAGTATGGTCGATGAAGAGGAGGGATGGGGTTCAATAAAATGTGAAAATTTATAGATGGATGTTAAAGGGTGATGGCATTAAATGAACTCGTGATATATCGCAGACTTTTTGACCTCTCTTCTCCGGTTCCTCTCTCCCACAGGAGAGAGGAGGGGCATTCTTCAAGCACCTGCTTTACTTTTTTTATTCTTTCTCCTCTCCTCCTGGGAGAGGGGACAAAGGGGAGAGGTCAGTGCTGATTGGAAAAAATACCCCGGTTTTAATTATCTCCCAATCTGCGTAACCCGGGTTCACAATTTTTTTCTACCGACTGAAAACACTGTTTGAACTGTGATTTCCTTGATTAATGAGATTTATGTGATCTTTAATCATGGAAATCATGAAAATCAGAAGAATCAAAGTTCAGACGTTATTTTCCTTATAAATTGATATTCCGTTCTTTTTATCGTGAGATATATAAGATTGTCACTTTTGAAATTTCAGTTTCATTTTATTTTTTTGTCGGATCATCGCAAAAAAACCAATCCCGAGAAAAATTACAGAAATGATTCCGGATTTGCGATTCATTAAGTCAAAATATTGCAAAATCGTAATGAGCAATGCTGCCAAAGCGCAACTTACCGGAACCATCATTTGCTTGATTTCTTTAGATTCAAAATCACTGCTGTCCCAACGTTTAGCCTTCGATTCATTGTAACAATATGATATTAAGAGAGATAAATATGGTTTCGATTTTATTCGATCTAATTTTCAAATTATACTTCTACTGGTCCCAAACCCATTAATGTATGGTTCTCCCCTAGGGGAGGACCCATTGTCTACGATCAGAAAAACTCTTCTTGCATCGCTGTATCGAGGATTCTTCATGAATTTTCCGATCAATGTATCGAAGGAAACAATGCCAGAGTGCTTTTCACAAGACCCGAAGACCTGTGTTATGCACGTCAAGTGCGGCAATATACGTCCACGCCCCCATACATTGGTATTCATGCTCAACCATTAGGCTTTGGAGGAAGAGTTGGATGAATTCTTCGACGGGCTTGAATGCCGGTTTTTTCATCGGCAGAAAGCACGAATTCATCGTCTTTCAGCGGGATGTCCTCCCACATTCTTTCGTAATGGTCAAGTATTCGGGATGCCTTAAGCTCAAATTGTGGGTCTCTCGGAAAAATCCAGCATCAATGTTGCTATGGCCAAATTGCATTCTCATGAAGCCAACGCCAAATGGTGCTGCCACTGATCGTCGCTACAAGTCCCGATCTCTGAGTATGCAAGGCAAGGTCAAAAGTACTGAAGCGAGAAAAGGGCAGACACCGTGTCGATGGGAGTTCACAAGCCAGAGCCTTAATTTGCACGACCAATTCTGGGGGGAAAAGCCCGGGGCCGACCGGGACGACATTCATCATCAAGGCCTGCCAATCGTTTTTCAAAAAAGCGCTTGCGCCACTTTGAAACGATTTCGCGAGGAGTGTCAAGTCGAGCTGCAATTTCATCATTTTCAATGCCTTGTGCGGCAAGAAGAATCATTTTTGATCGAATTACAGAAAAATACGATAACGTATATTTCGATGCCCTTCTGGCCAGTTCCTTTTTTTCGTCTGATGATAGATCAATCATGAAAGGACTTTTGCGTGGCACAATATCCTCCCTGGTAGAAGATTGTGCCACCAAAATATAAATTACGCAAGCTCATAATACGTTATAGTATTTATTAAATAATGTACTTAGTATCCAACATTCTCACCCTCGTAACGAAAAACCTGGATCGAAGATCCAGGCCGCACGTCCGATCCGGCGACGGTTTGGCGACCTTGAAAGACCATTATAAAACCATCTTTCATCACCTTTCGAAAGACTTTAGTATCCGATTTCACGACAAACCCCGCTCGCAATAAACTATTATTTTATAGGTTCAAAATAGGCCAATAATGGCACGTTTATTGCAGACTTCTTATACTTTTCTCAAAATATGAGAGGACTTTTGCCGATGAGCACCAGCGGTGCCATTTCCACGCTATGGCCTTTGGTTTTATATTTTGCCGCCATCATTGCGATCATCGGCGCAATACTGGTGAGTTCGTTCATTATAGGCGAGCGCCGGAAGAACCGAACCCCTTCCGTCTACGAGTCCGGCATGAACCCGACCGGCACTACCCACCTGCGCCTGTCGGTGAGCTACTACCTGATCGCAATGTTCTTCCTTATCTTCGACCTTGCCGCCGCGTTCGTCTTTGTCTGGGCGGTGTCGCTCCACGAAGCGGGCTGGACCGGCTATGGGGCGATTCTCCTCTTTATCGTCATCCTTTCCGCCGGATTCGCCTACCTCTGGCGGGAGGGCTCCCTTGAAGTTCGACCGGGTGACCGGCCATGAATATCATACCAAACGGCAATCCTGCGGCTCCGGCAGTGCAGGGAGGGAGCAACTTCCTCTTTTCGCGGTTGCAGGATCTCCTGGCCTGGGGCCGGAAAAATTCGCTCTGGCCGTTTAACTTCGGGCTCTCCTGCTGCTATGTCGAGATGGCGACGAGCCTGACAAGCCGGTACGACATCGCCCGTTTCGGCGCCGAGGTGATAAGGGGCAGCCCGCGCGAAGCGGATGTCATGATCGTTGCGGGCACGGTTTTCATCAAGATGGCGCCGGTCCTCCGCCGGCTGTACGACCAGATGATGGAGCCCCGCTGGGTAATCTCCATGGGGTCGTGCGCAAACTCCGGGGGCATGTACGATATCTACAGTGTCGTGCAGGGAGTCGACCGGATGCTTCCGGTCGACGTGTACATTCCGGGATGTCCGCCCCGGCCCGAAGCATTCATGGAGGGGCTCCTTATGCTGCAATCGCTTGCGGGATCCGAAAAACGCCCGTTAACCTGGATGGCGGGTTCGCAGCAGGTCATCCGCCCTCCGGCGCCAAGCATGCGGGACATAAAGCGTGAGGCGCGGCGAAAAGCCGGGACACTGCGCGGGGTTGACGAGGTATGAGGAGCGGCCCGCATGATTCATGATACATCCGCGGTCGGGGAACTCGCCGCGAAATTCGGCCCTTCCGTCGTTCTCCAGGAAGCATCCGCCGACGCTATTCCTACCCTGTGGGTCGGACGAAACGACCTGCCTGCGGTGCTGCGATTCCTGAAAAACGAAGCGGCTGCACCCTATCGCATGCTCTACGACCTTACCGCCATCGACGAACGAACCCGCCGCAAGGCGAAGCCGGGACCGGGCCACGATTTTACCATGGTCTATCACCTCTTCTCATTTGAAGCAAATGCCGACCTTCGCATAAAAACGGCGCTTTCCGCCGACGATCTTTCCGTGCAGAGCGTCACCCCCCTCTGGCCGTCCGCCAACTGGTACGAACGGGAAGTGCTTGACATGTTCGGCATTACCTTCATCGGTCACCCCTTCCCCAAACGACTCCTCATGCCGTTTTCCTGGCAGGGCTACCCGCTGCGCAAGGATCATCCGGCGCGTGCGACCGATATGCCTCCCTTCGCCATGTCGGAGAAGCGGGAAGAGGAGGAGATCGAGTCACTGCGCCTTCGGCCCGAAGAGTGGAATATGCAGCGACGGAATGAGGATGTCGACTACATGTTTCTCAACATCGGCCCGCACCATCCCGGAACCCACGGCCTTTTTCGCATCGTGCTCCAGCTCGACGGGGAAACCATCGTTGACGCAGCGCCGGACATCGGGTACCACCACCGGGGCGCGGAAAAAATGGCCGAGCGCCAGACCTGGCACACCTTTTTGCCCTATACCGACCGGATCGATTACCTCGGCGGGGTCATGAATAACCTCGCCTATGTCCTTGCCGTGGAAAAACTCGCGGGCATCAGGGTGCCGCCCCGCGCCGAGGTGATCCGCGTCATGCTCTGCGAGCTTTTCCGTATTGCAAGTCACCTGGTCTGGTACGGCACCTTTGCGCAGGACCTTGGCGCCATGTCACCGGTGTTCTACATGTTTTCCGATCGGGAGCGGATTCTCGACATCATCGCCGCAATCTGCGGCGCCCGCATGCACCCCAACTGGTTTCGCATCGGCGGCGTTGCGCAGGACCTGCCGGACAAATGGGATGTCAAGCTGCGCGAATTTCTCGCCGGCATGCCCCGCAGGCTCGATGAATACGACACCATGGTGATGCGCAACCCGATCCTCAAGCGCCGCACGAAAGGGATTGGCGTCTATACGGTGGAGCAGGCGATAGAATGGGGCGTTACCGGGCCGGGCCTGCGGGCGTGCGGCCTGGACTGGGATTTCCGGAAGAAAAAACCCTACTCCGGTTACGAACAATTCGACTTCGAGGTCCCGCTCGGATCGCGGGGCGACTGCTACGATCGGGCGGTCGTGCGGGTCGAGGAGATGCGGCAGTCCCTCCGGATTGTCGCGCAGTGCATGGACAACATGCCCGGGGGACCGTACAAGGCCGACCATCCACTCGCCACGCCGCCCCGGAAAGAGCGGACCATGCATGACATCGAGACGCTCATCAACCATTTTCTTGCCGTGAGCCAGGGGCCGGTCATGCCCGCAGGCGAGGCGTTTGCCGGCATCGAGGCGACAAAGGGCAGCAACGGGTACTACATTGTGAGCGATGGGAGCACCTCTCCCTACCGGCTCCGCATCCGCACGCCGTCGTTCCCGCACCTGCAGATGGTGCCGATGCTCTGCCGCGGGGCGATGATCCCGGACCTGATTGCGATTCTTGGAGCGCTCGATTTCGTACTCGCGGATGTCGACCGGTAGAGGAGCACCATGCTGACGCACGAAGAAACAGCCGAACTGACCGGACTGCTTGACGAATCTCCCCGACGGGAGGAGGCCGCCGCAGAGGCGCTCAGGATCGTGCAGCGCCGTCGCGGCTGGATTTCGGACGAGGCCCTGCACGATGTTGCCGGCTTCATCGGCGTGGCCGAGGCGTCGCTCGAAGCGGTTGCCACCTTTTACAACCGCCTCTACCGGAAGCCGGTGGGGCGGCACGTGATATTTCTCTGCGACAGCGTCAGCTGCTGGATCATGGGGTTCGGGCAGGTTCGCGAACGCCTGCTCGCAAAGCTCGGGCTGGCATCCATGCCGGGAACGACCGCGGACAACATGTTTACGCTCCTTCCCGCGACCTGCCTTGGCGCCTGCGACCGGGCCCCGGTCATGATGGTGGATGACGAACTGTACGTTGACCTGACGCCGGAGAAGGTTGAGGAGATAGTTGAAAAGATAAGGATGAAGGATGAAAGTTCTTACTAAAAATATCTCCCCTACCCGGGAACCGCTTTCGCTCCGCGAATATCGCGAACAGGGCGGCTATGAGGCCCTGCGAAAGGCGCTCGTTGCCATGACGCCCGGAGAGGTAAGCGCCGAGGTCAAGCGATCCGGCCTGCGCGGGCTCGGCGGCGCGGGGTTCCCGACCGGCACCAAGTGGAGCTTCATGCCCTGCCCCGACGGCGGGGAGCGGTTCGTGATCATGAATGCCGACGAAATGGAGCCCGGAGCGTTCAAGGACCGCCTTCTCCTTGAAGGCGATCCGCACCAGGTCATCGAGGGACTGCTCATTGCCGCCTATGCGCTGGAGGCAACGACTGCGTTTATTTTCCTCCGGCATGAGTACACCAGGGCTGAAAGGCTCCTGCAGACGGCGATTGCCGAGGCAGTGGCAGCCGGCCTTATCGGCAACCATGTTCTTGGCACCTCCTGGAACATTTCGGTTCGCCTGCACGTCAGCGCCGGGCGGTATATGTGCGGGGAGGAAACCGGGTTGCTCAATGCGCTTGAGGGCAAGAGGGCGCAGCCGCGCAACAAGCCCCCGTTCCCACAGGTCGTGGGCCTGTTCGGCAGGCCGACCGTGGTTAACAATGTGGAAACCCTGTGCTGGATGTCCCACCTGTTGCAGAATGGCGCCGACTGGTTCCGGTCGCTCGGAAGAAACGGCATGTGCGGCACCAAACTGTACGGCGTCAGCGGCAGGGTCAGGCGGCCGGGAGTCTGGGAGCTTCCCATGGGGACAACGGCGCGGGAACTCATCGAGGAACATGCGGGCGGCATGCAGGATGGTTGCACGCTGCGCGCGTTTCTGCCGGGCGGAGCCTCGACCGATTTCCTGACAGCTGCCCATCTCGACCTCCCGCTCGATTTCGATGCAGTGCCGAAGGCGGGTTCCCGCCTCGGGACGGGTACCCTGATCCTGCTTGACAATAAAACCTGTCCGGTCGGCATGGTGCTCAACCTGGAAACCTTTTTCGCCCGGGAGTCTTGCGGCTGGTGCACGCCGTGCCGCGAGGGACTTCCCTTGATACGCTCGATACTTGACGGCATTGAAAACGGCCGCGGAGAGAACGGCGACCGGGAGCGGCTTGACCTGCTCTGCCGGCGGCTTGGTCCCGGCAGCACGTATTGTGCCTTCGCCCCCGGCGCCATGGAGCCGCTGCAGAGTGCGCTCAGGCTCTTCGGGGACGATTTCGAACTGCATACTGCCGGGAAGCGCTGCCCGTACCGGGATGGGCAGCCGATACCGTTGCCGGTCATGGCGGTCTGAGAGGATCATGGCGACCATTTACATAGACAATAAGCCGTATCCGGCAAAGGAGGGGGGCAACCTGCTCCATGCCTGCCTATCTGCAGGGCTTGACCTGCCGTATTTCTGCTGGCATCCGGCGCTCCATGCGGTGGGGGCATGCCGCCAGTGTGCGGTAAAGATATTCCGGGACGAAAAGGACACCACCGGCAGGATAGCCATGGCCTGTATGACGCCGGTCCGCGACGGGATCAGGCTGTCGGTCGACGACCCTGAGGCGAGGGCGTTCCGCGCGGGCATCATCGAGCTCCTCATGGCCAACCACCCGCACGACTGCCCGGTCTGCGACGAAGGCGGGGAGTGCCACCTGCAGGACATGACGGTCATGACCGGCCATACCTATCGCGCCTGCCGCTCGCCCAAGCGGACCCACCGCAACCAGGACCTCGGTCCGTTCGTCAATCACGAGATGAACCGCTGCATCGCCTGTTACCGGTGCGTCCGGTTCTACCGCGATTATGCAGGCGGAAAGGACCTCGAAGCGCTGGCCGGGCATGATGCCGTCTATTTCGGGAGAGTTTCGGAGGGAACGCTCGAAAGCGAATTCAGCGGCAACCTGGTTGAGGTATGCCCCACCGGTGTCTTTACCGACAAGCTTTTCCGGAAACGTTTTACGCGTGTCTGGGACCTCGCCACCGCCCCATCGGTCTGCATGCATTGCGGTCTCGGCTGCAACGTCATTCCCGGAGAGCGGTACGGGACCCTCCGCCGCATCCGGAACCGCTACAATTACGATGTCAACGGCTATTTCATCTGCGACCGGGGCCGGTTCGGTTTCGATTATGTGAACGCCCCCTCACGGCTCCGCACCGCCGTTTCGCATGCTGCGGGTGCGCCGCCGGCAGCCCTTTCTCACCAAGAAGCTGTCCGGGCGGCGGCAAACGCGCTGGCAAACGCACGGGGGGTCATCGGCATCGGCTCGCCTCGCGCCTCGCTCGAAACGAATTATGCCGTGAAGGTTCTCTCCGGCGAATCAGGGTACTGCTCCGGCCTTTCCCGGCGCGACAGCCTGCTCGCCGGAGCGGCGCTTTCCCTCATGCAATCGACCCCGCTGCGCCAGGCAACGCTCCGCGAAGCGGCGCTGGCCGATGCGGTGCTCATCCTGGGCGAGGATCTCCTCAATGCCGCGCCCATGCTCGGGCTTGCCGTACGGCAGACAGGGCTCCCCCGTAGCGGCGGCCTGGCAACCGCGCTCGGGATTCCGCCCTGGGACGACGGTTCGATCCGCCGCGCCCTGCAGAATGAGGAGTCTCCGCTTTTCATCGTGACTGCATGTCCGACAAAACTTGACGCCGAGGCCGCCCTTGCCGTACGGGCGGCGGCGGCGGATATCGCCCGGCTCGGTCATCTCATCGCCGCAGAAATCGCCGGGAGTTCATCCGCGGTTGCAGGCAGCAGGGAGCATGAAACCGCTGCGGCAAAACGCATTGCCGAAGCACTCCTGGCCTCGTCGCGGCCGCTTATCGTTTGGGGAGTATCGTCGGCAAGCGTCGAAACGATAGCTGCTGCAGGCGCCATTGCTGCGGCACTCGCCGAAAAGAAGCCCGATGCCGCAATGGCAGCCGTCCTTCCGGAAAGCAACAGCTGCGGCGCCGCATTCTTAGGCGGCATGACGCTCGAAGAGGCAAAATCATCGCTTGCAAAGGGTGAAGCGGACACCCTGGTGATCGCCGAAAACGACCTGTTCCGGAGGCTCCGCGGATCGGACGCGGCGGCAATCTTTGCAAGCGCGAAGCAGGTCATCGTCATCGACCACACCATCACGAAAACGGTTGAAGCCGCGACCATCGCCCTCCCTGCCGCAACCGTTGCCGAAGGCACCGGTACGCTCGTGAGCAGCGAAGGGCGTGCGCAGCGCTTCTTCAAGGTATTCGCCCCTGAGGGCGACATCCGCGAGAGCTGGCACTGGCTTCGCGATATCCTGGACGCTCTCGGGCGGCCCGAGGGAGGCGCCTGGAAAAATTTCGACGACCTCGAAGCGTCGCTTGCCGCATCGGTTCCCGGTTTCGCCGCGGTGAAGGACCTTGCTCCCGGGGCGCGGTATCTACTTGACGGAAGGAAGGTTCCCCGCCAGGGAGGCCGGTATAGCGGACGGACGGCAATACGGGCGGGATTGCAGGTTGCGGAAGGAGCGCTCCCGGACGATGCCGACAGCCCGCTCGCCTACACTATGGAGGGCGCCCGTGACGGCATTCCGCCGACGCTTAACAGCCGGTACTCTGCGCCGGGATGGAATTCGGTCCAGGCGCTCACGACCTGCCAGACCGAACCCGGCGGGCCGCTGTCCGGCGGCGAGTCGGGGCGGCGCCTCATCGAACCGCACCCCGGTAAACCCTTTGCGCCCATTGCAGCTCTGCCCGAGCCCCATGCCGCGGCAGCCGGGGAGTGGCTCGTTGTTCCGATGCAGCACCTGTACGGATCGGAAGAGCTGAGCATGCTCTCGCCCGCAATTGCGGCATGCAGTCCGAAGCCCACGCTTGACCTCTGCGCCGGCGACGCGACCGGTCTCAATCTTGCCGATGGCGATGCTGCCGAAATCGGGCCCGGCGTCGGCTGGACGCTTCCCTGCCGGATCGTTGAGGGATTACCGGCGGGCTGTGCCGGGCTGCCGACCGGATTTCCGGGCCTGCCGGTCCTGGAAATGCCTTGCCGGATTACCATCCGAAAAGCCGGAGGCGGCGCATGAGCGACACGGTGCTATCCCTGGCGACCATCGTTGGCGTGCTTTTTTCGGCGCTCACCTTTGCCGGCGTGCTCATCTGGATGGAGCGGCGGCTGCTTGCGCTATGGCAAGACCGCCTCGGGCCGAACCGTCTCGGGCCCCTTGGCCTCGGGCAGGTACTCGCCGACACCATCAAAATCATTTCCAAGGAGGACTGGGTTCCCCCCTTTGCCGACAAGCCGCTCTTCATCCTTGCCCCGGCGGTCATCATGGCGACCACGCTGCTCTCCTTTGCCGTGGTCGCCTTTACTCCGTCGATTGCGGTGGTGCATCTCGATATCGGACTTCTGTTTTTTCTCGGCATGTCGTCGCTGGGCGTCTATAGCGTGGTGATCGCGGGCTGGTCGTCGAACAGCAAGTACCCGCTCCTGGGATCGATGCGCGCCGCGGCGCAGATGTTCGGCTACGAGGTATTCATGGGCCTCTCGCTCATGGGCGTGGTCATGCAGGCTCGTTCGTTCGACCTGCGCACCATTGTCCTTGCCCAGCATACCCTCTGGAACTGTGTACCCCAGTTCGTCGGGTTCGTGGTCTTTCTCATTGCTGGATTTGCCGAAGCGCGGCGTCTTCCCTTCGATCTTCCTGAAGCGGAAAACGAACTGGTCGCCGGGTACCATACCGAATACTCGGGCATGAAGTTCGGCATGTTTTTCGTCGGCGAATATGTCGGCATTCTTTTGATATCGTCGTTTATCACCATGCTGTTCATGGGTGGATGGCAGGGGCCCCTGCTGCCCCCCCTGGCCTGGTTTGCGGTAAAGACACTGGCATTTGTCGCACTGTTCATCCTTGTCCGGGCGTCCCTGTCCCGCCCCCGGTACGACGAGCTCATCGCATTCGGCTGGAAATTACTGCTGCCGCTGTCGATCCTTAACCTGCTCGTCACCGGAGCGGTGCTTCTTCTGAAAGACCGGTAGGAGACCCATGCTCAATCTTCTGAAAGGCACCTTTCGCGTTTTCATGCACCTCTTCCGGCCCCGGGAAACGATCTCCTACCCGGAAGAGAGGCCGTATATCCCCCCGCGCTGGCGGGGGAAGATCGTCCTGACGCGCACTAAGGAGGGCAGGGAACGGTGCGTCGCCTGCTACCTTTGCTCCGCAGCATGCCCGGTCGACTGCATCGCGCTCCAGGCAACGGAAGACGAATCCGGGCGGCGGTACCCGGAGTTTTTCAGGATCAATTTTTCTCGCTGCATCTTCTGCGGCTTTTGCGAGGAAGCCTGTCCGACCTATGCCATCCAGCTGACCCCGGATTATGAAATGGCGGAGTATGACCGATCGCAGCTGGTATATGAGAAGGACGACCTGCTCGTTGACGGAGAGGGTAAGTATCCGGGCTATGATTTTTACCAGGTGGCGGGGGTGGCGGTTGTAGGCAAGGATAAGGGCGAGGCGGAGCACGAGAGCCCGCCGGTCGATCTGCACCGGCTTGGTGATTGAAAGAATTTCTCCACCCCTCTCCACCCAGTGGAGAGGGACCGGGGGTGAGGCGGAGTTACTAAGCTGTTCATAAGTAGTACTATATTAAACCGTTCGTGGTGAGCCTGTCGAACCATGAACATCCTGATTTCCGGTACTCGCCCTTCGACAAACTCCGGGCGAACGGCGGTTGCTGTAACTTGCTAATGAACTGATTTGTAAGGCGCCAACAACGATGAGGCATACGGCATGAATGTACTATTCCTTCTGGCGGCAGGTGCAGCGGTGGTATCGAGCCTCGCCGCAATCACGCGCAGCAATGTGCTGCATGCGATACTCTATCTTATTGTATCGTTCGCCTCCATTGCCGTGATATTCTACCTGCTCGGCGCCCCGTTCATTGCGGCACTCGAAATCATCACCTATGCCGGCGCAATCATGGTGCTGTTCCTGTTCGCTGTCATGCTCCTCAATCTGGGCGGAAGCGCCATCGACCAGGAGCGGCAATGGCAGCCCCTTGCAGCGTGGATCGGCCCGGCGATCGCCGGTCTCCTCATTCTCGGCGAACTCCTGTATATTCTTATGCGTCATTGGCCGGTCGGTAAATCCGGCACGATTGTTCCCTCCGTCGAGGTAGGCCGCACGCTTTTCCTGCGCTATTTCATCGGCGTCGAACTTGCCGCCATGCTGCTCCTGGCGGCGCTCCTGGGCGCCGGAAGGCTTGGGCGCCGGGACCGGACTCTTGCCGTAAAACAAGGGGGCGGGCATGACGCCGATTCCCTTTGAGCAAACCCTTATCCTGGCGGCAGTCCTTTTTGTTATCGGACTCGCAGGCGTCCTGGCGCGGCGAAACCTCCTTCTCATGCTGCTTTCCATTGAAATCATGCTCAATGCCGCAGGACTGGTTTTTATCGCCGGAGGCGCGCGGTTCAACAAGCCGGAGGGCCAGGTCATGTTTCTTTTCATTCTTGCCGTGGCGGCTGCGGAGGTGACCATCGGTCTTGCCCTCATCCTCCGGCAGGATCATTGTGCGCGAACCCTTGACGCCGACGCGGCGGATCGGTTGAGGGATTAAATGAACCTGTTGCTCTGGCTCATCGTCGGCCTGCCGCTCGGGGCCTTTGTTGTGCTCATCCTGCCCGGCAGGGCGATGGGCGACAGGCGAAGCGGAATAATCGGAACCGGGGCGGTTATGCTGTCGGCGATCGCCGCGGCAATGGCCTCGGTGCAGTTTCTCCGTACCATGCCCACGTCGGGCCACTTTACCGCGACCGCATGGCAGTGGATTGCCTCGGGTGGGCTTGCCGTCCAATTCGCCCTGCGCCTCGACGCGCTCTCCCTTGTCATGGTCCTCGTGGTCACGATCGTCGCGTCGCTTATTCTCCTGTACTCGGTGCGGTATATGGCAGGTGAAGAGGAGTACTGCCGCTTCTTTGCCTTCATGAACCTGTTCGTCGCCTCGATGCTCCTCCTCGTCCTGGCCGACGACCTTTTAGTGCTCTACCTTGGCTGGGAGGGAGTGGGTCTCTCAAGCTACCTCCTCATCGGATTCTGGTACCGGGACGAAGGGGCGGTCCTCGCCGCCCGCAAGGCATTTACCATTACGAGAATCGGCGACACGGCGCTCCTGCTGGGCATCGTTCTCATTGCAGTCAGGCTCGGCACCCTGAGGATTGACAATGTCCTTGCCACGGCTGCGACCACCTGGCAGTCCGGCGGGGCGCTCCCCCTTGCGGCAGCCCTCCTGCTGCTCTTCGGCGCGCTCGGCAAATCGGCCCAGTTACCGTTGCAAACCTGGCTGCCCGACGCCATGGCCGGTCCGACCCCGGTGAGCGCCCTCATCCATGCCGCAACCATGGTAACCGCCGGGGTTTACCTCATCGCGCGAATGCACGGCCTCTTCGAGCTCGCGCCTTTAGCCATGCGACTCGTCTCGATTCTCGGCGCGGCCACGCTTCTTTTGGCCGGGGCCGCAGCGCTTGCACAGCGCGACATCAAGCGATCGCTCGCCTATTCGACCATGAGCCAGATAGGGTACATGTTTCTTGCTCTCGGTGCCGGTGCCTGGACCGCCGCGATCTTTCATTTTGTCACCCATGCCTTCTTCAAGGCCTTACTCTTCCTTGTCGCAGGGGTGGTCATCCACAGCCTCCACGGCGAGCGCGACATGCATAAGATGGGCGGGCTGCGCACGAAGCTTCCGGTAACCTTTGCAGGGTTTACCATAGGCATCTGCTCGCTTGCGGCGATTCCCGTGGTTACCGCAGGATTCTACAGCAAAGACCTCATCCTCTCCTGCGTCGCAACCGCACCGGCCGGCGGTACCCTGCTCTGGACCTGCGGCATCGTCGGGGCATTTCTCACCGCCCTCTACTCGTTTCGCATGCTGTTCCTGGTATTCTTCGGAGAGCGAAAGATCGATCCGGCTCCCGAAGGCGGGCTCTCGATACTGCTTCCGATCGTCATCCTCGCCCTTGGCTCCCTGACCCTCGGGTTCCTTGAAACGCCGAAGGGCCTGGGTTCGGTCGCCCTGTTCTCAAACGCGGTGAAGGATGTCCTGGGAGAGCCCTCCTCCATCCCGGTCTCGCTGCAATTCCGGATTGCGCTCGTTTTGTTCGCCGTATCCGCAACGCTCATCGGTTTTCTCGTTGCATGGATGGTTTACGTGCGAAAACCCACTTTGATCAAGGGCTTCCTGGCTCTACCGCATCACCGTGCGGCCCTTGCGCTGTCTGCACGGGGCTTCGGATTCGACGATCTTTACTCGGCAGCGCTGGTCCGTCCCTTTTCCTGGCTCGCAAAAATCAACAAGACGGATTTTACGCTTGTCTACCCGGCCGTTATCGCCCGTCTCGCTGAAGCGGGCGCGCTCCTCCTGAGCCTGACCCAGAACGGCAAGCTCCGCTTCTCGGTCATGGGAATCGCCTTCGGCGCAGGGCTCCTCATTGCCATAGGGATATTCTCATGATTCTTCTTCTGCTTCTTATGATCCCGTTTGCCGGAGGATTTCTCGCCTGGGCAGCGGAAAGGCTCGGAAAAGGCGTCCCGCGCATCGCGGCAGCCGCCGTTCTCCTCGCCGACCTGATCCTCGCCTGCCTTATCATGTTCCCCGGCAGCCATCCGCTGCCGCTGACGTATACCCATGAGTGGGTGCCGCGAATCGGCATCTCGTTCCATCTCGCCTGCGACGGCTTAAGTCTCCTGTTCGTCATCCTGACGGCAGGTATCGGCTTTGCCGCACTCGCCGCACCGCAGGGCGCCTCCACGCACCATGAGGGACTGTTTCATGCAAATATCCTGTGGACGGTTGCGGGCATCATCGGCGTGTTTCTCGCCTTCGATCTATTTCTGTTCTATGTATTCTGGGAGCTCATGCTCATCCCCATGTACTTCCTCATCCTGCTCTGGGGACAGGGTTCACCGCGTTCAGCCGGCATCAAATTCATCATTTTCACGCAGGTAAGCGGGCTCTTCATGCTGCTTGCCATCCTCATACTCTATTTTAACGCCGGCGCGGCGACCGGCGTTTACTCATTCGATTACAACCGGCTCGTCATGCATGGAGGCCCCTCCCGGGTGCTCTGGTGGGCAATGATCGCCTTTTTCGTTGCGTGCTGTGTCAAACTCGGCATCGTTCCCTTCCACGCGTGGCTGCCCGATGCGTATTGCGCGGCGCCGCCCGCCGGCAGCATCCTGCTTGCCGGGGTCATGTCGAAAACCGGCGCCTACGCGCTGCTGCGGTTCATGGTGCCGCTCTTCCCGGCCCAGGCGCTTCCCTTCTCGCGCGTCATGATGCTGCTTGGCGTCGTGAGCATACTGTACGGCGCCGCGGTCGCCATCGCCCAGACCGACCTCAAACGGCTCATCGCGTTCAGCAGCGTGAGCCACATGGGTTTCGTACTCCTTGCCATAGGGGCATGGAACGAACCCGCGCTCCAGGGTGCGGTTGTCCAGATGGTGAGCCATGGGGTCATCATCGCCGCGCTCTTTCTCCTTGCCGCACACCTCGAAGCGCACCTGCATACCACCGACATGGACCGCATGGGCGGGTTGTGGGAGAGCGCGCCCCGCATGGGGCTTATCATGCTGCTCTTTGCTCTTGCGTCAATGGGGCTGCCCGGACTCGGAAGCTTTGCAGGAGAGTTCCTCACCCTGGTCGGATCGCTGCGTAACTCGGTTGCCCTCACCGCAGGTGCCGCCGCGGGCGGCATCCTCTCGGTTATTTATGCGCTCTCCATGATGCACAGGATCTTCCAGGGAGCATCGCACGGCCCTATGATTCCTGATCTCTCCTATCGCAAAGCTGCAATTTTCGCGCTGCTCTCGATAGCCATCATCGGCATCGGGCTCTACCCGCGGCCGATTATGGGGGCCGGCGCGGCAACGATTACCGCACTGCAGCGAGCGGCGCCATCACTATCGTTCGACCCGCCCTCTCCCGGAGTGCTGCCATGACCGCACTTGACTGGCACCTGCTGCTGCCCTGGTGCATTCTCGGCGCGACCGCGGTCGCTTCGGCGCCGCTATCGGCATTTCTCCGGAGCCGCGCCATAGCTCTCGGGCTTACCTGCGCCGCGCTCGCCGCAACGGTCATCGCCTGCATCGCAATTGCGCCTTTCGCACCGCGAACCGTTACGCCGCTCATCGTCATCGATGGGTTTTCACTCTATTATGTCGGCCTCATCGCAATCTGCGGCCTCGCGGCGGCGCTTCTGGCCCACGATCATTTTCCCGGTGAGCAAGCAGGCCATGGGGAGTTTTACACCTTCCTGCTCCTTGCAACCTTCGGAGCGGCGACCATCGTCGCCAGTGCACATTTCATCTCCCTGTTTCTCGGGCTCGAAATCCTCAACGTTTCCGCCTATGTGCTTATCGCCTGGCGCAGGGAGAGCATCGGCGGCATCGAGGCGGCGATGAAATACCTGGTTCCCGGGGCTGTGGGCGGGGCATTCCTCCTGTTCGGGATGGCGCTGGTCTACGCGAATCTCGGGACCATGGGACTCTCCTCCATCATCTCGCTTCTGGCCCGGCCCGGCAGCGGGTCGCTCATGGTAGGCACCGGACTGCTGCTCATTGCGGTGGGTATCGGGTTCAAACTCGCGCTGGCGCCGTTTCACCTCTGGACACCGGACGTGTACGAAGGCGCGCCGGTCCCTGCCGCTGCCATTGTAGCCACGGTCTCGAAAGCCGCGGTCTTTGCGCTTTTCATGCGGTATTTTTACCCGCTGTTCATGCTCCATGCGATAGCCTCAACCGCAATCGTCACCATGGCTGTCGCCTCGATGATCATCGGCAACCTCCTTGCGGTTCGGCAGCCAAACCTCAAGCGGATCATCGCCTACTCGTCTATCGCCCATATGGGATACTTCCTGTCGGCCTTCATAGGAGGCGGCAGGTTCGGGATCATCGCCGCGACCTACTACCTGACGGCCTATGTCGTGACCCTCATTGTCGCCTTCGGCGTGCTGTCGATGCTGTCAAGAAGGGCCAGTGCGGAAACCATTGCGGATATTCGCGCGCTGTCTGCCCGCTCGCCGTGGCTCGCGGGCGCATTTACCGTTGCCTGCGCATCGTTCGCCGGCCTGCCGCTGGCCGCGGGCTTTTTCGGCAAGTTTTATGCCCTTGCCTCGATGGCCCACACCGGGGCGTGGGTGCTGGCCATAACGCTGGTGGCAACCAGCGGCATCGGCATTTACTATTATCTTAAAATCATAAGCGCAATGTTTGAAAAGCCGGTGGCAGGAGAAGTTCCGGAAACTCCGGCAATGACGCAGAGTGGTGATAAAATTCCAAGATCATTTCTCTCGGCTGCTGTTTTGTCTGTTGCGGTGATAACAGTGCTTATTCTTGGAATTGTTCCCGCTCCGCTGACGGGGCTGATCGCGCATATTGTCGGGAAGTAAAGGGCCTTTGGTGGGGGAACCGGGCTTAAATCAAATGCCTTTGATGGGGGAACCATTAAAAAAT
>PLTF01000067.1 GCA_003164335.1 Fibrobacterota bacterium | reverse complement strand
AGGCCGCTCACCGGCTTGCACAAACTCACGGCGGGCCCCGTGCCGGACGCCATGTGACGGAACGCAAACACCTTTTGAGAGGGCGCTACCCTCTCCGGGCATACAGCGGCTTGGTTGAGCACGGATACTCACTAACGTTAGGCCGCACATCGGCTTGCACAAACTCACGACGGGCCCCGTAAGCTCTCCGCAGTATGCCTGCTATTTTTAGATAATATAATGCATTTTAAGATGAAAGTCAATAGTTTTTTTCTAAAATAGATATTTAATAGCTAATGAGTTGAAATTAATGAAGATGTCCGACCGGTGATTCTCGTGATTTTTATGATTGGAGTGATTTTTTCCCAACCGATCCCCCGCCTTCGGCGCCCCCTTATTAAGGGGGTCAAATGTGAAGCTGTAAATCAGTTGAAGTCGTCGTTTCTACCTAATGCGATCGTTGCAGGGGTGCGGGAGTGTTTGCAAAGTCACCGGTCAGGAGTCCTTATTATTTCGTAGGGGCGACCACCCAATAAACCAGCAAAGCCAGGTGATCAGCGACAATTAGAATTTTGGTATGAATAATATACGATCTTCCTCTTCGACCTCTGCACTGAGGAAGGAGATCCGGGTGCCCATCGGAGTACCGTAGTCATACCGACAGCACAGGGATCTCCCGGAGAAGCGTTGCAGAGCGTAACTCGTCCCCGAAGCTTGAAATCGATGGATGGGTCTGCATAAATATGTATCCATCTTAAATCTTCACAGGTGAATAATTTGCTTTGTCTTCAGCAGTACGGCAATCTATATTATTCTCAATCATTTATGAGGGCAAAAGCATATTCTTACCGGGCATTTTCTCAAAGGATAGAGAGATCATAGCAGGCGGGTTTCTCCTGATGCTCTCGGACATTGAAAGCAATGCCACCACGCGGAAGGATCAGGCGATCGATTTGATCCAGGTAGTATTATACTGGCGCTTGAAGGAAAATCGGTGAACCATGAACGTCCCTGTCTTTGAAGCCGTTTCATTGCAGCGGGAGCTACCATTCGGCAGGACTAAGCCATGTATTTTTATTTGCGAATCCGCTGATGGCGAGGATTCAGCAGAATATGTTGTAAAGCTCAAGGGCGGAATTGAAAGTGAAACTGTGGGTCTTTCCGCAGAATTAATAGCTTCTCTTCTCGCTGATGAATTAGATATACCGACACCGGAGCCTGCTCTTATCAGAGTAAACTCCGCTATTGCTGAAGCCGTGCATCTTCCTGACCTGTCTGCGAAGCTGCGAAGAAGCATTGGACTGAATTACGGCAGCAAAGTCATCACTGGTGGTTATGAGACATGGTTAAATGGCAAGTCCATTCCTACAGGATTGAAGGACCTGGCAACTGAAATATTTATTTTTGATGCTTTTATACAAAATCCCGATAGAAGAGAAGATAAGCCGAATATCCTCGCGAAGGGGAATGAGCTTTTTATTATCGACCATGAGCTTGGATTTTCATTTATGTATGAAGTAGGTCAAAATCCGTCTCCCTGGCGAGTTTCAGAATTATCGTTTCTGAAGAAGCATCTTTTTTATAATAAACTAAAGGGCCAAACGTTAAACTATGATAGGATTTCCGGGGTGATTGAATCGATTACCCCCGACAAGGTTCAGGAAATAATCGGCAGCGTGCCGGAGGAATGGCGTGGACCCATGCTCCAAAAGATTGAAAATCACATCGGCGAAATAGTGGAGCATGTGAATGAATTTATTGATGAAATACGGAGGGTATTGGCATGAAAACACCTTATAGCTTCTCGGTTCTCAGGTATGTCCACGATATAGTGACGGGAGAGTTTGTTAATGTCGGCGTTGTTTTATTCGCGCCCCAGGTTCGATTTCTGGGCGCAATCTGTTCGCCGCGATATTCGCGCTTAACTAAAATGTTTTCCAACATCGATGGCGAGCATTACCGGCAGACGACCGGCTATTTTCAGGCAAAAATCAATGAAGAGGGCGAAAGGTTGATTTCCGAATTGCCTCTCACCGAAATGCCGGACCGGGTTACCGCTTTTGCTTCAAGGATACTGCCCCTGGACGACAGCACCTTGCAATTTTCACCTGAAGGGTACGGCATTACCGAAAAACCCGAAGAAACCCTTGAACAGCTTTATAACCGGCATGTTGAAAAATATAGTGAAAAAACAGACCGGGCAAGCCGCACCGATGATGAGGTATGGCGATTTTATAAGAAGACCTTTGAGGAAAAACATATCCTGTCAAAGCTTTCGCCGCATCAGATAATCGGTAGAAATTATGATTATGAATTTAAGTACAGCGCTAAAAACGGAAAGTGGCACTTGCAAGAGCCAATCTCCTTTGACCTGTTGGAGGCAAGCTCAATAACGGATAAGGCGAACTCATGGCTTGGAAGGATTACAAGCCTCCTTGATGGTGGTGAACCGTTCAAATTAAACATCCTTCTCGGCAGGCCGAGGGATGAAAAATTATACAACACATTCGGTAAAGCACAAAATATCCTCCATAGCATGCAGTGCGAACATCAGTTCATCAAGGAAGATGAAGCGGAATCTTTTGCGGAGGAATTAAAAAGAGAGATTGCAGCGCCGCATACAAAGGGTTGAATATTTAAGGTTTCCAGGCTAATATAACCTCTTGAAAATGGATTAAAAAAGGCATAAAAGCCTCACTACCTCATCTCAAATACCTTCAGCACCTCATCTCCGTAATGGTTGATTACCTTAACCGCGATCTTGCCGGTTTCCGGCTTATCGAATGGTCGGCTCACCGTGCTGTAGAGGCTGCTCCAGGCTGCTTCGTCGATCTCGGCGCGAAGCGCGCGCTTCAGCTTTTCGTAGGGCTCCTCCGCGCCGGTGAAATACGCATGCCGCACAAAGAAGCTCTCGCCATTGTAGTCGGTGTCGATAAACCAGCAGGCAATGTCGTCGGTTGAATCGCTCCGAATCTGCCCGGTGGTCGGGTCGTAAACATCCACACCTTTTATTTCGACGATCAGCTGCCCGCCCTTCGATCTGATATCGACATCCGGCTCGCCGAACACCATGAACAGGTTGCCGGCGCCGGTCTTCTTGAGCAACTCATCGCCCATTGCAAGGTCCGGGTTCATCCTGGTTGGCAGCACAGTAAGCTTGCCGTATCGCTTTACCTCTTCGGCAACGTGCGGGTCAAAGGCAAAGCCGCAAACCACGAGCATGTCGAAGCCCACCCCCTGCACCGCCTCCTTTGCCGCCTCTTTCACCTGCTGCGGCCCGACCGTGCCGTGCTCGGGCCCGATCGTCACAGCAACCCGTTTGCTCCTGCCGTCACCATCGGTATACTCTCCGGCTGCATGGAGCCATGCACCCCCGGCGTAAGGGTCGAGCCGGGTGAAGACCATCCGCTCCTTCTTCCTGGTATTCTGCACCCCGGCAGCCTTGAGGTTATCGATAATCATGGTTGCGAAATCCTGCTCCTTAAGCGCTTCCTGCTCGGTCATTGGATTATCGCTGTATTCATCGGCGGTTGTCAGCACCCGGTGGGGCGAAAGGCTTTCTACCGAAAATGGCCCGCATACCCTGATTTTTCCATTGTCCTCGTAGGGCTGGTCGAAGAGCGTTTCGGTTTCGGCATGCCGGGCAATCGCGGCGTCGATCTCCTGCCGCGTCATCCCCTCCTTTATATCCGGATTATTGGCAATCGATTTGAGCGTTACATGCGGAACCCGCTTGTAGACGAAGGCCTTTTTGATATCGCCTTCGGTCTTATAATCCGGCGGAATTTTGCCGGTGATTTCTGCTTCTTTCTTTATGCCTTCAGGCGAATCGGCCAGAAGATAAAAGGGATAGCGTGCTGCCATGAGACGGGTGCGGGCGAGAGCGAGAGCAACGCGGGAGGTGTCGCAGGTTATCCAGCGGCGGCCCCATTGTTCGGCGACGTAGGCAGTGGTCCCGGAGCCGCAGGTGGGGTCTAATATTAGATCGCCGGGATCGGTGGTCATGAGGAGGCAGCGTTCAATAATTTTTGTGGATGTTTCAACTACATATTTTTTATCCGAAGCGAAACCAGCCACTCCTGTATCTGACCAAATATTTGACATTCCAATTACTGGAAAATCTTCAAGAAACCGCACATAGTAGAGACCTCCTTCAGTAGCTTCAAGTCGCATTGCATTTTTGAGTTTCTCCATTCCAGCCTCGCCGGTTTTCCAATAACCGCGGTTAGGCCGGTAAATCTGTCCATTAAGCTCAACTGGAAAATCACCTGGAGGGCGCTGACTAGTTAGATTATCGATGCGGTATATTTTGCTTCCTTCAGGCATTATGGAAGGATCCGCACGCTCGCTTATAATCATTGCCCGCTTTTTGCCATTTCCTAATAAAACGCGGCCGTATGCACTACCTTCCAAGGTGGGCGGTTTCATTGAAAAAAGATTACGATACTTGACGTTTTCCTTGCTTTTTGCAAACCAAAGTAAATAATCGGCGACGCCAGCAAGCAATTCAGCTGTTGCACTGCTTGTTTTAGTCATAGTAATAATGGAACAAAAATTTTCACTCCCAAATACTTCATCCATCACATTTCTCACCAAATGCACATTCTCATCCCCGATCTGTACGAAACAGCTTCCCGTCTCAGTCAGCAATTCTCTCGCTGCCACAAGCCGGTCCCGCAAATATGCCAGATAAGAATGAATACCCAACTTCCAGGTATCCCTGAACGCCCGCACCTGTTCCGGCTGCCGCGTCGCATCTTCCGCCTTCCCGTCCTTCACATCTCGCTTTCTCGTACTCACCTGCCAGTTTGAGCCGAATTTGATACCATAAGGCGGGTCGAAATAAACGGTCTGAACCTTGCCCTTTAATCCTTCTTTTTCTGCAAGGCTCGTCATCACCAGAAGCGAGTCCCCCAATATCATCCTGTTGGTCCAATTCTGCTCGTGGTGGTAGAAATCGACCTTGTTCTCGAACTCCTTCGGCCCGCCGTTGAAATCGGCGAAAAGGTTGAATTGGCCGTCCTCGGCCTTCTCCATGCGGGGCAGCGCATCAATGATTGCCTGCGGGTGAATCTTCTCCTGAATGTAGATCGGCACCACGGGAACGGCGAGGTCGGCGCGGTCCTGATCGTCCTTACCCTTCCAGACAAGCTGCGGATCGAGCGACGGGTCACGCGGGTAGAGCATGGTCTTAGGCGCGAGCTCTTCGTCGGCCACGAAGTCGCGCAGCTCCTCGGTAGGAATGTTGGCGCGCTTGTCTTTATGCTTAATGGATTCGATAGCTTTTTTCGATGATCCTTTTTTATTCATTTCTTCGCCTCAAATTGTATTCCGTGATCGCCGGGATAGGGTTTTTTATGACTTCTCCCCGAAGCAATAGTTTCCGGTATGCCGGCGGGGAAAGCGTCGCAAAACCACTCCCCATATTCTTCAGCAAAGTATTTGCACTCAAAACAATCAGGTATTCGCTCTTTACTCATTGCCCGGTTTCCCTATCACTTATCCTGCCTTGCGTCCGTTTGCCGCTGCTAAAAACTTTCGTATTTCATTCTTCGAATCCCAAGGATCGTTTATTTCCAGAAATCCCCACCGTCCGAAACCACCGTGATTATTTATAGCAGGAACCCAAAGCGTCTGTGCAGTCGCCACCTTCGCCGCCTTATCCTTCCTCTTTTCCCCAGTCACTTCCACTATCAGGTTCAGAAGGTCCTTTTCACCCCTGCCGTCATTGATACAGGCGATAAAATCGGGAATGTAGTTTCTTTCTTCTCCGTTCAGGGTGTAGGGAATCGTGAAATTGAGATTATGATTCTTCGCATAGCGAACAACTTCAGGCATATCTTCTAAAGATTCCGCCATTTTCTGTTCCCAGGAATCGGTGTCGGCGACGACATGCGATATATGGCACTTATCTTCCCGGGTAGAATAGGTGTTCCGGGTCGTGTCGAAATCCACGAACCGGGTTGAGCCGGTGGGGTCATACGGTCGCATGATCGGCTTGATGGCGGCTTTGCCGTCGGTCGATGCCACGATTGCCTTGTAGATGCGGTCAACGGCGTCATGCGTGAATTCGATGAGCAGCAGAAGTTGCGGAAAGGTATTGTCCTTGAGCGTCACGCATTCTGCCAGCCAGCGTTTTGCGATGCCGAGGAGCTGCGGAAAGAGCCATGGCTTGTCGTGGTCGTCGTCATCCCGGAAGTAGGTTTCGAGTGTCTTCTTGGCAAGCAGGAATGATACTTCATTTAGCCGATGCTTTTTCAGATCGTCAAGCGTGTGGACGCTTGATTTCCCCACGATCGGGTCGAGGTCTACCTTGGTTGGAATATCGGCAGTGGAGAGAGCCATGAGCGATTCATCGGTAAATTTCGCGGTCAGCCGTTCGCCGGCAAGGTCGTAGCGGTAGCCGAGAAGGCGCGGGAAGGTGACTTCGCAGGCGCTTCTGCTTTCAAGGGCCCGCACGCGGGTGGACATTGGTCCAGGCCTGGGGTCGGCTGTCGCCCCGCTGCACGGGATAAAGGAAAATGGCACGCCGTAGACCTCGGCGTATTCCGGTTCTAAAAGCCCTTTTTCGTTGACGGCATAACTCATGCGGCGCAGGGCGCGACCGACCACCTGCTCGCAGAGCAGTTGCGTCCCGAAGGCGCGCACGCCGAGAATGTGGGTCACGGTCTGCGCGTCCCACCCTTCCGTGAGCATGGAGACGCTCACCACGCATTTGACGTGCTCGCCGAGCTTCCCGGCCTTGCCGACCGTGTTCATCACCTCGCGAAGCAGGTCTTCATCGGTGAGGTCTTCGGCATCGCGTCCGGGAAACCGTTCGCGGTACTCCGCCTTGAACTCATCGATCTCGCGAGAGGCGATTTTCTTGAAGTCGTCGCTCATCGATTCGCCGGATTCAAGCTGCCGGCTGTCCACCAGGATGGTATTCGGGCGGTTCAGCCATCCGCCATTGCCGTCGTCATTGCGGAAAATGTCCAGTTGTCCCGCCTGCACGACAGTCTGGTCGCCTATCGGCTTCTCCCATCCGGCAACAAAGTCGAATACCAGCTTAGAAACATTGGTATTGTTGCAGACGACGATAAATACAGGCGGGGTGATGCCCCTGGCGCGGGCTTCGGTATTCCTCTCCCACAGCTCGTAATACTTTGTATAGTTGCCATAGAGGCTGATAAGAGCTCCTTGCAGCTCAACGGGAAGCTTCGGTTCGCCGCCTACCGAATCGGTCTTGCGCCCTTTTTTCGGCAGACCCTCGCGGATCCGGAACCAGAGGTCGCGGTAGGTGGGCTGCTCCCCGGTCATCGAGTCATCCGCCACCGGCACGCGGGGAACCTTGACGATGCCCGCTTCAATGGCGTCGATCAGCGAAAAATCCGAGACAACCCAGGGGAAGAGCGTTCCTTCGGAATAGCCCGAACCGCGCAGGAAGAAGGGCGTTGCCGAAAGATCATAGATGGCCTTGACGCCGATCTTGTTCTTCACCGCCTCTATGCCCGAAATCCAGACGCGCGCCTCTTCCTCACGGCTTTTGACTTCGGCGCGATCCTCTCCGGAAAGTTTTTCGTCTTCGGCGTCGGGCTTACGCCGGTAGCAGTGGTGCGCTTCATCGTTTATGACGATGATATTCTTTTTGGTGTTGAGCTCCCTGCAGACCCGGCGCACCATTTGGTCCGGCGTTTCGGTGAACGGGCTTGCCGCGCCATCGGCGAGAATCGACTTCGTGATCTTCCCCGCGGCAACCTTCTCGCGCAACTGGAAGCCGTGATAATTGGTGATGATGATTTTCGCCTGCCCGAGCTGTTCGTGCAGTTGGGCGGATACTATGTCCCGCATGCGGTAGTAGTTCCCCGGATCGTTCGGCAGCAGCACGCGCAGCCGGTCGCGGATCGTGATGCCGGGAGCGATGATCAGGAAGGTATCGGAAAATCGGGCGTCTTGCGGATTTGCGCGCTTATTTAAGGTATGCCAGGCAATGAGCATGGCCATGACTACGGTCTTGCCCGAGCCGGTCGCCATCTTGAAAGCCGTGCGCGGCAGGCCGGGGTTCGAGGAGTCGTTTGCGTCGCGGAGCTTGTTTTCGATCCAGCCGTCGCCGTACTTCTTCGCGGCCTCGGTAAGATAGATGGCTGTTTCGAGCGCCTCATTCTGGCAGAAGAAGAGCTTCTTTTCCCGGGCAGGATCGGTCCAGTAGGCAATGAGGCGCGCGGTGGTCGGCGTTACGCCGGGATAGCCGCCCTTGCGCCACATGCCGACCCTGCGACGGATGTCGTTCACCAGCTTGTTCTCTTCGATCCGGTCCCTGGTCCACTCCGTGTCGAAGCTCAGCTGGAGGCTGCCCTTTTTCTTTGGTCGGGCTATCGGCACGAAATATGCGCTGGATCGGCGTTCCTCGATGATTTCATCGGTAATGCCGTCGTCGTTGAACCGGAAATGCCGCTTCGGCTCATCGAACGGCGAATTGAGGATCGGGTTTTCTATGACGACCTGGGGCATTGTACCGCTGCCTTCGCGCTATTTGGGAGAGAGAAAGTCTTTGGGAGTAAAGAATATAAATAAAAATCAGGCGGGAATTGATAATTTGCGTAAATCGGTGGTAAAAATAAAACCGGCTGAAAAACCGGACTCGCCATGGATCTCATTCTGTATGGTATCCGCCCATACTTTTATGACAGTCGCCAGTTCTTCCCGAAAGGATTAAAGAAAGAGAGAGGAGCTTCATGATGCTCCCCGTTCGAAGGTAGATAGTATGTAGATAGGGCTATAAAAATATATCAATAGCAAAATTTTTTTAAATAAAACTTCACTTAATATACTATTCCTGATTTACTTTTATAGTATGGTAAGTTTGGAAAGACATAAGTTACGCATCGAACGCCTCCATAATCCATAGATATTATGGTGGCGTCGATAGCCAACTCAAAAGCTACCGCCACCTATATCATATTAAGCATTCAATTTTGGCGGTAGATCTTTACGATTTATAGCCATTTTCTTTTAAAGGAAGCACATCATAGTGTACTGGTACATTAGTACACATTTTTAATCTTGAACGGAGGTGATCCTTATGTAACTGAAAGTACCCAACAGACTATGTGGGTGAGGCCACATGGGGGGAAGATTTTATGAAACCGCGTTACGGGGGAGGGCCGTATGTTCTTTATCAATTTGAACGTGTGGTCATTGGCTGTGATGGGTATGCTCTTGCTGGTCCTGGCTCAGATAATGATTAATAATCTGCGCCGTTAAGAGAATATCCTCATCCTTAACCTGTAGCTGACACTACCGGGAAGCTACTTATTAGCAGGAATCTCACCGTGAGGGGTGAGATTCCTGCCCGTCACCATATTGTCTCACTCGATTAATAACCCGCGTTACTGGGGGAGACCGTATGGGTTTTTATTAATGGTATAATAAATAATTTTCGCATCGAAGAGCATGCAAGAGGTTTATCCCTCTTCCTTTCAAAAATAATCCCTGCATTGAAAAAGATATTTTCGAGGCAAAGTTTAAATGAAGCCATCGCCCAGGCATTGAATTCCATGATTTACCTGAACAGGCACAGCGAGCGCATGGCAGGCTGCTTCGCGGTCCCCGGGAGCTCTGCTCCGGGGAGCTTCAATAAGAAAGATCATTTTATTCACATG
The DNA here is from genome assembly GCA_003164335.1 of Fibrobacterota bacterium. Classification (GTDB taxonomy): domain Bacteria; phylum Fibrobacterota; class Chitinivibrionia; order Chitinivibrionales; family Chitinispirillaceae; genus BOG-1184. Next base: position 29,710 of record PLTF01000067.1, on the reverse strand, counting down.
CGGCATGAAAAGTACAATTCAGAAAGGGTTTATTCAAAGGCTAATACAAGTCGACCGCGGGTCGCCCCTACAACCCCATTCAAAACCAAATTTCATAATAAAGCCTCACGCCGGCAGGAGAGCACAGATCTTTCCCCTGATGTTCCCTAATCCATTACCGGCCAAAATTATTTTAAACCGGATAAGGCCTTCCGGGTAACTTTTATCCTTTTCGCCCAATCCTGAAGGGAATTGCTGGGCCCCCCATGAAAAGCTCTTTATTTGTTTATCTCTTTTTCCTCCCCGTCTTTCTTTTCCTGAACTGCTGGACCGGCAGCACTGAGCTTGTCACGCAGCAGCATGAGTATTCCTGCATCTCGCTGAAGAACCTGTCGGCATATGTGAAAACATGCGTTAAAGGCGGGAAGGGGATTCCGGGGAGCGTGAAAGCGCTGCAGGGGTTCAGCCGGATCGACGGCTATTGCGTCAATCCGGCGGATTCGGACGTGATCCTGTTCGGCAGGTGCGACCGGTCGCGGCCGGCGTACGATATCTATGACCTGGTCGTCTGTTACCGTTGTATTTACGGCATGCAGGGGTTTCCCTTCTGTTCGCTCGATCCCCAGCCGGAAAATATCATCAAGTTCAACCGGTTGCGGGTGCAGCCGAATTTGAGCGAGGGCGCGGTGAAAAAAGTCATGGAGGGAGTCCTGGGCGGCCAGAAGGTCGTTACCGGCGGGGTGCCGCGGAACTCCCGCATTGCCTCCACCATGATCGAGGCAGATTATTACATGAAGAAGCTTTCGCTGGGCCTGGTCCGGATGCGGGGCATAAAATCCTATCTCGATTATGTAGTGCAGGGAACCGAAAAGGGGCAGGCGATGTCGCCGACTACCCACGTGCGGTTCTGGTTCCACGTCCGCAATGCCGATTCGGTCTGTTATCCCCGCTACGATTATGGCCAGGGCATCGTCAGGATCAGGGAGTGCCCGGTAGTGGTGCTCACCGAACGGCAGCTGGCAGACCGGAACGGCGTGCTGGCCGACACGAAGGAGCGGGATCCGGCGGCGGACAGCTTTGCGCATGAGCTGTCGGCCAATTTTCCGCGCCTGGCGGAGAAGGTGCGTTCGTTTGCCATGCTGGAAAATTATTACCGGCTGGCCGCCGTGGTGATGGCGTTAAGGACACGGCTCTCTGCGGCCCGCCCGTACGAAAGTCTGTACACCTCCGTCGAGAATGCGGGCGACTTTCCCGGCAAGCCGCTGCCGGATTACCTGCCGTGTTGTGCAAATGTCAAAAGCACCTGGAGGGAGTTGCCTGCGGCCAATGGCGGCTCCGTGATCACGACCGGCACGTACTGGGTCTGCGGAGGAGTCGACATGGGCATGACGACGGCGAGCGCAAACTATGCGCCGCATCCGCCGCTCGAAGAATACCGGCACGGCATTCTGAGCCAGAAACCGTCCAAAACCGCAATGTTCTGGAATACTATGTTTCCCGAGGGGATTTTATAGTCCTGCAAGATGCACTCCCGTTAATAAGACCGGGTGTCCCACAAACAAGAAAAGCTCCGAATTTAATGGTTAATATGGCAAATAATGCCCATATATGGCCATGGCATGGGTATTGCGCATAGAAGATCATATCCCGCAACCGGGGACATACTAATCAGTTTATAAGTACGTTCTCCGGCAAAGACCGTTCGCCCTGAGCCTGTCGAAGGGCAAGCAAAAATGGCAGGTAATTCATGGTTCGACAGGCTCACCACGAACGGCTTCAGGTGCCGGTACTTATGAACTGCCTTAGTAAAGCATTCCGGTAACTGCTCTTTTCATAACGGCCATCATCGATGGTGCCGCTTTTTGTTCGCCAAGGTACATAAGGGGTATTCCATGTTACGCAGAAAAGTGTTCGTTCGTGATGTCCATGGGCTCCGGCTCCGGCCGGCGGCAAGAATTGTAAACGCCTGCCGGGGTATCGACAGCACGGTTACAATCTGCAAAGGAAGAGAAAACGCCGATTGCAAATCAATCTGGGAACTTCTCCTTCTTGATGCAGGTTCGGGAAGCCGGCTTGAAATAGTGACCGAGGGACAGGAAGAAGAGCTTGCCATGAGAAAGGTCATGGAGATTTTTTAAGGATGACCATTAAGGAAAGGAAATATTTATTATGAAAAATGAAATTACCTGCTTGCTGGTAATACTCATATCCGTTACCATCCTCTTGGCAGGTTTCCTCTTTAATTGGGTGGTTCGAAAAATTATCCAAAGAAAAACAGCAAAGCTTAATGCATAACCGTTAACCCGGAAAAGGGACTGAATCATGAAAACCAATGCCGAATTACAGAAAGACGTTCAGGATGCCATTCAATACGAGCCGTTATTGAAAGCAGCCGAGATCGGCGTGACTGCAAAAGATGGAATCGTTACCTTGACAGGGACGGTGAATAGTTACGCCAAGAAAACCGAGGCCGAGAATGCGGCTAAAAGCGTGAAGGGTGTAAAAGCCGTGGTTGAAAAAATCGAGCTTACGTTTGGCCGCGATTGGACCCAAAGGGACGACAATGAGATTGCAATCGAGGCGGTAACCGCATTGAAGTGGAATTGGAGGGTTCCTGCAGATAAAGTGAAGGTAAAAGTTGAAAATGGATGGGTCACTCTTGATGGGGAACTGTCGTGGCATTATCAGAAGGAAGCGGCGGAAGATTCGATAAAAAGGCTTCTGGATGTAACCGGCTTAACCAACAAAATTACGATCAGGTCCGAAATACACGACCAGATTGAAGCCGCGGATATCGTAGGCGCCCTGGAACGCAACTGGTCAATCCACAATGAGGATATCACGGTCAGCGTTTCAAAGAATTGCGTTACGCTGACCGGAACCGTTACTTCAACGTATGAAAAGGATGAGGCCTCCCGGATCGCCTGGAAAGCGCCGGGCGTTTGCGCGCTCAAGAATAATCTGGTTGTTGAACAGGCTGAATAGGAATAGCGAGCGTATGGCAGGTTGCTTCGCGATCCCCGGAGCTTGCTCCGGGGTTGCGAGCGAATTGCACATATTTCCTTATGAGCACCAAAGGAGCGGAAAATGTTGAAGAAAAATGTTATGGTCGGCAATATTTATGGTATAACCATGAGCCCTGCCTTTAAAATCGCCTTGACCTGCATGGGTACCAGCAGCAAAGTGACACTTAAGAATGGCCTGGTCAATGCGAGCGGCATATCGATTCTTGAAATCCTCCAGCTTAAAGCGGACTATGGGAACAAGCTTGAAATCGTGACCGAAGGGGTCGATGAAGAAACAGCCATGGAAAAAGTTGCAGGCCTATTCTAAAAAGCGTATCAGTGGCAGGTAAACGACGTATGAGGAGGTTCATGGGTAATGCCGGATAGACCGTTCGTGGTGAGCCTGTCGAACCATGATCATCCGGAACACCATCAGCGAAGGGAAGAGTATGAATAAGGACAATTCCGTAATAGCCGTTTATTCAACGCACACTGCGGCAGAGGCTGCTATCAAGGAACTCCGGCAATCGGGATACGATATGAAGAAACTGTCGATTGTCGGGCGGGATTATCATGCCGATGAACATGTGGTCGGCTATTACAATGCCGGCGACCGCATGAAAGTATGGGGGAAATCGGGCGCATTCTGGGGCGGGCTGTGGGGACTATTATTCGGTTCTGCATTTTTTTGGGTGCCCGGTCTGGGTCCGCTCCTGGTGGCGGGACCAATGGTCAGCTGGATCGTCGGTGCGCTGGAAGGCGCCATCGTGGTGGGCGGCCTGAGCGCCGTGGGCGCCGGCCTGTACAGTATCGGAATCCCGAAGGATAGCATCATGAAGTACGAGACCGCGATCAAAGCCGATAAGTTTGTCCTGATTGCCCACGGGTCGGAGGATGAAATAGCGCAGGCGAAGGGGATCCTCGCGCGCACGATGCCGGAGACCTTGCAGCATCATCAATAATGTGCAGGGAATTTGAGATCGGGGAGGGGTCGGTAATCTCATGGGCTCAAATTCCCGTATTTTGCTGCGGGTTAGTTCATATAAACAACCAAATATCCAAAGGAGAATCAAATATGTACCCTATCAAATCAATTTTTTTTGCCGTTTTGGCCTTTTCTGCCGTCCATTTTTCCATTTATGCCGCCGAACCGAAAGCATCGATGACATCGCCGGCTACTGCATCCGATCGGTGGGTGCCGGTTGATGATGCCGATTGGGCTATCTATATGGACGCTCCAAGCTTTCACTTTGCTCTTGCTAGGGAGTACCTGCAAAAAGGCGAATATGCGAAAGCGTCTTCTGAATTGAACATGGGTAATTCATTTTTGATTTTCCAGGCACACCGTCTTGCTACCGCATCAAAACAAATTGAGGCGCTGGCAAGCGGCTTAGTAAAAGGCAAAGACAGGGGGCTCGATAGATTTGATGCCGTAACAGCTAATGTTTCCAAGGTTATCGATAACAAGTATGCAATGATACCCCTGGAAATCGGCGTCTCCTCCGTTTTCGAGAGCGGCTATAAATATCATGCCGACAGGGCAAAATCAAAGCTGTTCGAAAACGATCTTGCCGGGTCGGCTGCGGAAATCAAGAAAGCGGGCTCATTTTTAAAGCTTTGGGCTATACATACGGGCAATTCCGGGAAAACCGAACTTGATGACCTGGAAACAGAATTGAATACCATGGCTTCAAATGTTGAATCCGGCGTTTTGAAGGATAAGAAGGAGTTGGACAAGGCATTTCAAAAAGCTGTGCATATTTTCTCAATACAGAAAAAATAATAGTTACCGCTCTCGGGTAGTTTTTTTAAAAGTCCATGATACTCCTCAGGCGGTTCCCCCGCCTGAGGAGTATCATTTTATCATTGAAATCCCTGATGATCTCATTTTATAATGAAGCATCAAGGAGCGCACCCATGCAGGGAACACCCGACGCACAGATGATTTCGGACTATGTACTGGATCGGCTTCCCGATATCAATGATACCCAGGTCCCCCTGGAGTTCATCATGCAGCTCAATGCCATTACCAGGGATCCCGACGTTGAGATCAATGAGGTTGCCAAATTAATCGAGCGCGAGCCCAATATGTGCGCGCAGCTCATGAGGCTTTCGAATACCGCGCATTTCTCCCGCGGCCAGAGAATCGGCAGCGTGAACCAGGCGATAATGCGCCTCGGTCTTACTATCGTAAAACGGCTCATTATTTCCTTCGGAATCTTCGATGTCGCTTCGGATAAAATTGCGCTTCCATATTTTAATGAAACGGATTTTCTCAAGAGCAATATCGCGGGCGCCATGATTTCCGAAGAGGTGGCCAGGATATCCGGGGTAGCGGATACCGATGAAATTTATATCTGCACGCTTTTGCGGGACTTCGGCGTCTTTATCCTGAAACAGTATTTCCCGGATATATTCGAAGATATTTTTTCCATCGTGCACGAAAAAAAATGGCCCTTCAGCTTTACCTGCCGAACCGTATACGGCATTGACCACTACCGGATTGCAAGCCTGATGTTTGCACAATGGAAATTGCCCATACTCATTGCGGCCGTTCCCAAAGATGATGAGGCGAGGAATAAAAAACTGGTGCTTATCAAGCGGATTTACGGCCATGTGGATTATCTTTTAAAGAAATTCAGTTACGGGCAGTGGGACCCGTATTTGATTCCATCGGAACGCAGCATCAATCTTTTTGCGAAAAACGAGGCTTTCGACACGTCGGTCAGGAGAATAGTTGCCGAATCGAACGGCTTCGTGACTCTGCTCATAGATGCATTGAAAGAAGCATCCCCGGGAGTTTGCAAGGCATTTTAGGCGGGATCCAAAATTAAATTCAAATGCTTTTGGATGGCTGAGCCGGAATCCAAAAGAATAAGAAAGATCAAATGCTTTTGGATGGCTGAGCCGGGTCACCCGCACGNNACCCACGAGGCCTCTGCGAAAAGATGAAAACCCTCAGTCAGGAAATAGCGTGGGCCTAAAGTCTTAAAGAGCCCCGGCAACGCCTGCTCGTCGCTCTTGTCGCTCAGCCGGGTATTCACGTCCTGCTTCATGGTACACCTTGATTAAATGTTTTGCGCTGAAAATAAAATAAAGGCACAACGCAAGAGATTAAAGAATCCTCATTCCCTTTGTACTCTTCCGCCATGCCTTTATAAATTTTCCTTGACGCCACTCGGCATAATTTCGTCTAATTTAAAAGACCTGTAACGTTTTCCATCCTGTCTCGAATGAGTACTCTTCTCACTCTACTTATGAATAAAATGCAAAACGTATGCCGGAATAAACTTTTTAACAAGCTGGCATGGATTTTGCCCTTTAGGGAGGGTGAACAGCGAAAAGGAGACTCAAAATGCATAATAAGCGCGATACGTTGCACCTGGAGGGGCTGATACTGCTTTCGGCTGCAATAGCAATCATTTCCGGTTCCGGAATTGCAGGTGCCTCGAAATCGATCGATACGGTCAAAGATAGACACCTTGCCTCATTGCACCCGATTTCGATCGACAGCATGAGTGCCAATCAAAGGGATGAAGAAGGCGTTACCGTGCTGATGTGGGCTTCGGCTGCCGGGGATTCTGAAGCGGTACGCCTCCTGCTCAATTCCGGGGCCTATATTGACGCCCGGGACCCTTCCGGGAAATCTGCCATTGATTATGCCGAAAAAACCGCCAGTGAAAATGTCATCGGGCTGCTTCTCTCTGCAAAGGCGAAGCAGGATGCCGCAAGCGGATCTGCCGGACTCGTCCGCAGCCGGACCCCGCGAATGGACAATGAAAGGGCTCGTGAGTTGACCGCCAGGTCCGCTCCGCCGGTTCACCGCAATGTCGAGGCGCGGGATGAAAACGGCTTTACGCCGCTCATGGTCGCTTCGGGCAGGGGGGACACGGGCGCGGTGCTGTGGCTTCTCTTTGCAAAAGCATCAGTCAACGCACAGGATAATATCGGTCAAACGGCCCTCCACTACGCTGCATTAACGGGCCAGAATGCCGCAGCGCAGATATTGCTTGGGGCGAATGCGGGAGCCGATATCAAAAGCGGGAGGGGAGTCTCCGCCCTGATGATCGCATCCGGCTTCGGGCAGGGCCCGGTGGTGAAATCGCTGCTTGATAATGACGTCAATGTCAATGCGCGGGATAACGACGGCCATACCGCCCTTATGTTCGCGGCAATCGCGGGGAAAGAGGATGTTGTAAAAATCCTCCTTGCGGCTAACGCCGATGCGAATGCACGGGACCGGTTCGGCGAGACGGCTGCAACGCTCGCTGCATTTGCCCGTCAGGAAGCCGTACTCAGGATCTTCAAGGATGGAACGAGGGTATCTGCGTTGACAGAAAAGTGATTGCGGTCGAGATTTAAATGGTTTTTGTTCCTGCCCCGGCGGGGGAACCGCCTACGGCAGTTCCCCTTGGTCGGAGCCGCGCAAAGCCGCGTCTCCGACACACCCCTTCCTGCGGAAGGGGGAGACGATGTCTGCCTCCGGCAGACGCTCTCCCCCTCCCGCAACGCCTTCTTTTATAGTAGAAAACACATAGAAAGGCTATCTAAAAAAGGGTCTATTTGTTATCTTTTCCTGAGGCCTGGGGTCTGAGGCCGTCTCTTGCCTTCTTTCATCCCTCCATCCCTCATCCTTCCGCATTCATCCTTTTGTTTTCCTGATACCTGAAGCCTTCTTCCGCAGTAATAATCCACAAAATATTAATTTATTTAAACTACTTGACCCGGCTTGCGCGGCAAGATATATTACACGAGAACGGCTTTGCAGGATAACCATAATACTTGCCTCGGAAAGGAGCGTGCAGCATGTCTCCAATTGTATGGATTGCAGCAGTTTTAGCGGCTATTGCTGTTATCGGAGTTTTCATTTGGATATGGTATGCTTTTTTCAGAACCCAAGTACGGGCGATTAAAAAATGCCGGGAATCGGTACGGACAATTAAACCCGGACTTATCTATCTGGGAATGATTCCGATATTTGGTTATTTTTTCATGTTCTGGTCGATATGGAAAATTGCGGAATCTCTCAGGAAAGAGTTCGAAATGCGGGACATCGCCGATTTCATGACAAAGAGGGTTGTTTTAACGAGGAATATCGGTTATGTCTTTCTTCTATCGCCGCTTTTAATGCTCTTGCCTTTTATTTCCGCTAAATCACCCATACCCGATATTATTATGCTGATTTGCTGGATTGTTTTTTGGGTTAAAATAAGCAACATTTCCGCTCTTTTGGACAGAAACGAATTCCTTCCCGATCCTGTGGGAGTAAATGTCCCCGGTGTTCAGGATGGGAGCGGGATATAACGCATATTCCTCCTGTGTTTTCTACCTAATGTGAGCGTTGCGGGAGGGGGAGAGCGTTTGCCNNGACCAGGGGGAACCATTTTTAAATGGTTCCCCCAACAGAAAAAAGCCTAAGGCTAAACCTAAACCTAAACCTAAGCCTAATCCAAAATCTGAACCTTATAGTGACGGCCGATTATCCACTACCCGTTTCGCCTTACCTTCTGATACTGGTAATGCTCCAGGTTCATGGAGTTCCACGCTCGGATGGATGAGGATTTCCGTTTTCAGGCGGTTGCCGATGTCGCGCCGGACCGCTTCGAGCGACCGCAGGTCGCCGGTGAAGAGGTCGCCGCTCACCTCGGTCTTCACGATCATCTTGTCGAGGGAGCCCTCTTTCTCGATCACAATCTGGTAGTTGGAGCCGGCTTCGCGGATCTTCATGAGCACTCCCTCGATCTGCGAGGGGTACACATTGACGCCGTTGATGATGAGCATATCGTCGCTGCGTCCCTTGATGCGCGTGATGCGGCGATGGGTCCGGCCGCAGGCGCACGGTTCCGGGATGATCGACGACAGGTCGCGCGTCCGATACCGCAGGAGGGGAGTTGCCTGGCGCCGCAGCGTGGTAAAGACGAGTTCGCCTTCGTCGCCGTCACGGACCGGTTCCAGCGTTTCCGGGTCGATGACCTCGATGAGATAGGCATCCTCCCACACATGCATGCCGGCCTTCAGGACGCACTCGAAGGCGACGCCGGGGCCGTTCATCTCGCTTAACCCGTAGGAGTTATAGGCATCGATCCCCATGAGCGCTTCGATCTTCTGCCGGGTGCTTTCGGAGTAGGGCTCAGCCCCGAGGAAGGCTCTCTTCAGGGCAAGGTCGCCCGGTGCGACACCTTCATTTTCGAGAGCGGAATACAGGTGGAGCAGGTAGCTTGGCGTGGCATGAACCACCGTTGTGGCGAAATCCCGCATGAGCTTGATCTGACGCTTCGTATTGCCGGGACCGGCAGGAATGACCATCATGCCGAGCTTTTCGGCGGCGTAATGGAGCGCGAGCCCCCCGGTGAAGAGGCCATAGGTCATCATGTTCTGGAAAACGTCGAACTTCGTGACACCCGTCGCCGCAATGGAGCGGACCACGAGGCCGGTCCAGGTTTCGAGGTCCTTGGCAGTGTGGTAGATAACCGTCGGGGCGCCGGTGGTGCCGCTGGACATATGCACGCGCACGACCTGGTCCCGCGGCACGGCCAGGAGCCCGTCAGGGTACGAGGCACGGAGGTCGTCCTTGACCGTGAAGGGGAGGCGTCGCAGGTCGCTTAATGCCCCCATCGTGAAGGACTCCGGCAGGCCGCATTCCGCCAGACGTTGCCGGTAGAACGGGGTGCAGAGGGCATGGCCTACGGAGGCGCGGAGGCGGTGCAGCTGCAGGCCTGCAAGCTGGGTCGGGTCGATGGTTTCGGCAGGCCGGTCGTGAAACGGGATGTTCATCATTGCGGCAAATTTTCCCTCAATAAAATTCCTGCCTTGTTGCTTTTGCCAATGCCCCACCGATCGGCCATTCGTCACCTCTCTCCACCCCGTGGAGAGGGGCCGGGGGTGAGGCGCTGATTTTGCGTTTTGTCGCTACCCTTTTCCCCGGCTGGCGCCAAGCGCAAAAATTCGCCGGTTCTCTTCGATCTTTTTCGCCACTACCGTTTCGATGGCAGTCATCCAGTGCTCTTGGCCGATAGCGAGCATGGAACTGAGGACCCCAAGGAGGTAGGTGTTGATAAACCGGGAATCGGGCAGATTTTCAGCCTCTTCGAGCCAGGGGAGAAGGTTGACCCCGTCGCTTTTCAGGAAGTGCGCAAGGCGTTTGCCTTCGTTCGCCTCGAAGCACACGAGAAAGTCGGCTTCGCCCGGAACGATGAGCGGGGAGTAGACCGTATCACCGAAGATGAGGTGCGACTCGACCGAACCGCCGCGCTGCGCCATGCCGTGGACTTCGGACTTTTTAACCCGGTTGCCGCTGAGCATTGCCGCGACGCCGAGAACCTCGGAGGCCTTCAGGACTCCCTGGCCGCCGGTGCCGCAGAAGAGAACACTGGTTGTTGTTTGTTTCATTTGATCTCTGGAAATTTCTGAAAGCCGTCGCGCTGCTCTTTGACAAGCGTGACGGCGGACGGAATTAGATTCTATGATGCAATGTCCTCGACCCTTGTCAGTGCACCGGGCGGGCACACGGCCACGCAGAGGTTGCATCCCATGCACGTTTCCCGGTCGATCGCAACGTAGCCGCCCGGGCTTTCGGTAAGCGCCGGGCAATCAACCGACAGGCAGATGCCGCAGGTCTTGCATTTGTCCTTGTCGTACGCCGGTGCCGGCCGGGAATCCCGGTCGATCAGGCGGCAGGGCGCCCGGGCAATGATCACCGAGAGCGCATCGCCGGCGAGACGATCCGTAATGAGCGTCCCGAGGGCCTTCAAATCGTAGGCGGAGACGACGTCAACGTTATCCACACCGCAGGCCCTGACCACGTCTTCGATGATGAGTTTCTTCGTCGGTTTACCGGTGATGGTGGCGCCGGTTGCGGGGTGGTTCTGGCCGCCGGTCATGGCGGTGGTGCTGTTGTCGAGGATGACGATGAGCCCCTTCGCCTTGTTGTAAACAGCATTGATGAGTCCGGTGATCCCGGAATGGACAAAGGTGGAATCGCCGATGACGCCGGCGATTTTCCTGCCGGGAAGCGCGCGCCGCAGACCCTCCTGGAAGGTAATCGAGGCGCCCATGCAGATGCAGGTATGCAGGGCGGAAAGCGGAGGCGCGGAGCCGAGCGTATAGCAGCCGATGTCGCCGGCCACGATCGCCTTTGATTTGCGCAGCATTGTAAAGACAAAGCGGTGAGGACAGCCGCGGCAGAGCACCGGGCGTCGCGCGGTCGACGGCTGCTCCACCTTCGCTTCGCCTGCAACGATGGGCCGCATGAGCTCGGGCCGGAGTTCCCCGACCCTGAAGCTCGGGTGCTTTGCGCGGATTGCAATACCGAGCATCCGGCAGTGCTCCTCGATGACTGGGTCGAGCTCCTCCATGACAAAGACCTCACCCGCACTCTTTGCAAAGGCCGCGATTTTTTCGTCGCAGAAGGGGTAGCTGAACCCGAGTTTCAGGATAGGCGCCTCGGGAAATTGCTGCTTAAGGTAGTAGTAGGAGACGCCGGTGGTGATGAAGCCGACCGGGCCGGTACCGGGTTCAAGATGGTTGAGCGGGGTGGTATCGGCGAATTTTGCAAGATCCGCTTGCCGGGCCTCGACTTTGGCGTGAGCCCGATAGGCGTTTTTCGGCACCATGACATACTTTGCCGCGTCGATCTTGAATTCAAACGGCTGGTGCTCGACCCTCCGGCCGATGGCGACATCCTCTTTGGAATGGGCTACCCGGGTGGTCATCCGGAGAAGCACCGGGGTATCGAACTTTTCGCTGATGGAAAAAGCCTCACGGACGAATTCGTACGCCTCGGACGGGTTCGCGGGTTCGAGAAGCGGCAGCTTGCCGAACATGCTCACCCAGCGGGAGTCCTGCTCATTCTGCGAGGAGTGGAGACCGGGATCGTCGCATACCACCACCACAAACCCGGCCCGCACACCGGCATAGGAGGAGGTCATGAGCGGATCCATGGCCACGTTGAGGCCGACATGCTTGGATGCGTAGAGGCTTCGGACACCGCCGATTGAGGCGGCATAGGCCACCTCGAAGGCCACTTTCTCGTTAACCGACCACTGGGTATCGACTTCTGGGTACCCGGACAGGGTTTCGAGGATTTCGGTAGACGGCGTTCCGGGATAGGCGCAGGCGACTTTTACGCCCGCCTCATAGGCGCCGCGCGCGAGCGCCTCGTCGCCGGACAGGAGCATTCGATTGGTATTAGTTTTCATTATCCTAATAAATCTACTAAATTTCAGCCCTCAGTGCAGCATCCGAAGCGGATGGAGCTGTTTTCCATGCGGTTATAACAGTTGGAAAGTTCCGGAAAAGCGGGCACTAAGAAATGCTAAAAAAAAGCGGGGGCCCGTCGTAACGGACCCCCGCTTTTAAAAGACCGGAAATTAAACGCTCCTGCCGCCCCTCGATGGGGTACCTGCAGGTCCCGGGTACTTTAATTTACCGTCGACACCTTCTTCTCAACCGATACGACTGCGCCGGCCACGTTTTTGATTTTTGCCGCCAGGAGGTAGGTTCCTGATGGCAGGCTGCCGTGCGCCGTTCCAATTGCAAAAGACTGCTGACCGCCCCGCAGCGCACTGCCGGTTCGGTGCCCGGTCCAGAGCGTCCGTCCCTGCAGGTCGGTGAGGGTAAGGTTGGCTTCCATTGCGTTCATCGCGGGTGAAAGCGAAAAATACAGCGTCGAATTGCGGATCCTCAGGTTGTTGAGCTGGGACGCGGCGCTGTTCCTGGCAAGCTGGATGTCGCGCACTGCGGTGGAATTGGTGATTTTAACCGTTGTGTAGGAATTTGCCGGCATGTTGACCAGGTACATTTCAGTGCCGACTTTGATCGTGAGCGCCGTGGCGGCGGTAGCTTCAGCCACATAGATGATGCTCCCGTCCGGATTGAGGAATGCAGAACTTGCCGTTGGCGCGGTACCGTGGTTGGTAGACTTTACAAAATAGGCTCCCGTCTGCAGGAAATGGGAGTAATGCTTGCAGGCATAGAATTCCGGAGCGTACACCACCGGCGACGGGGTGACGGTCGTATCGATGGTGATCATTTCGGGCTGGGATCCCAGACCGGCAAAGCCGCCATTGTTGCCTGATTTGTTGGAGCACTCCTGCCATATTGTATAAACCGAGGTGCAATCGGCCATAAATTGCTGAATGTTCGTGAATAAGGAGGTTCCCACCGACCAGGTCTCACCGCTCGGATTCCACATCGATTCGGATTCCAGGAACGGGATCTTGGGGTCATCGGCAATAAATGTGGGACCATCACCGGGGGTCTGATACGAATGGCTGGTCCAGTTAATGAAGGGGCTGTCAATCGCGTCCTGGAAGAAGGGAAGGACCCAGTTATTGTCCTCGCAGCACTGAACTCCCAGCAGGATTCTGGCACTGAGGCTGTCTTTTTTGAATTGCGGAACCAGGTAATGATAAAAGGTATCTTCCTGAACCTGCGTCCAACCGCATTGCGGATAGCCACCGGTATTTTCATTCGGCTCGTTCTGGGCCGTAATCGATTCGATATTGATCCCTGCGGCTGCATACCCCTGCACAAATTTATCGAGATACAAGGCATAGGCGCGGCAATTTGCAGGGGTGCTGTTAAAATTGCCCCCGGCATAGTTCGTGCTCCCGGTCTTCATCCATCCCGGCGGGCTCCAGGGCGAAGCAAAGAACCGCATAGCCGGCTGGCCTTCAGCTGCCCGGATAGCCTGCGCGTATTTGATGAACGGAATTTTTTTGGTTGAGTCGCGCGCCAGGCTGAATTTGGACATGGAAGTGTCGCCGGAGTTATCGTCGCACGAGTATGGGGCAACAGCATAGTCGTAATCGCAGCAGCCGACCGGTATGCGACCCCAGCTGAGGTTGCAGCCCGAGGTATCGAACAGCGCGCGCATGACGCTGTCCCTGCCCGCAGAGTCCAGGTGCTTCATGGCACCCCATGCCAATTCATCGAAGGTGCCGCCGAAACCGTACATTTCCTGATATTCGGTGGCGGGAAAGATTTCCACATAGTTAGTGGCGGACGTCCAAGCGGCTCCGGCCTTATACCCGCTGTCGACCCAGGGAGTACTGTAAGGAGCGGCAGTCGCCTGAATGGTCGTTATCTGGTGGGCGGTCTGGGCAAAAAGAGGCACTGCAGCTAAAAGCAGCAGACATGACAGGAAAAGATACCACTTCTGAAACTTCATACCTTCCTCCTTGAGTTATAGTTGTATAAACAAAATAATAATTCGGCAGGACTAAAATATTAAAAGTTTTTATTTTATGCGGCCGGCAGCTGCCTGCAGTCGCCTGCGGGCACATGGTTAAAGGTAAAAAAAACAGGGATTGGCTGCAAAAAAGCTCTCTTTTTCCAATTAATCGGGAGTGAGCCGTTGACCACTTACCAGGCAATACATCATGAAAATTTTGGAAATCCGGCTTGATCCGCCGGTTGCCGGATTTCTTTTTGTTGACCAGTCACCGTGGTAATTATTTAATTTATCATGCATTACTGCGATACGTTCTCATTCCGGATGAGAGAACGGGTTCTATCACCATGGAGGAGCGGAATATGGCATTCGAAGCAGAACGGCAGCTGATTGAAAACGATAGGTTCGCTGCCGATGCCGGGGTAAAACTACTCGAACTATCCGAGGGATACGCGAAGGTGTCGGCAGAGATAACGCCGCGTCACTTCAACGGCGTCGGCATCGCGCAGGGGGGCGCCCTTTTCACCATCGCCGACCTTGCCTTTGCGGCCGCAGTCAACTCGCATGGAACGGTGAGCGTTGCAATCAACGTCAGCATTACCTTTATCAAATCGGTCGCCTCGGGGATGGTCTATGCCGAGGCGCGGGAAATTTCCACGAGCGCAAAGCTGGCTTCCTGCACCGTGCACGTGACCGACGGCCAGGGTACGTTACTCGCCGTTTTCCAGGGTCTGGCATACCGGAAGAAGGAGCTGGTGGCGGATAGGGTAAAAAAGGAAAAGGATGAAGGATGAAGACTTCAAGGGATTTCAAAGATTCCAAAAGGCGAAAATACCATGGAATATTTAAAGTATCAATGATGCAATGCTGATAATTATATTGTTAGCGTTCGGTTACAAAAATGTTACACGGAAGTTCCGGCTACTACAAACCGGCTGACGGATGTCGGCCACCCCCTACCACCCAAGGAGGTTTCATGGTTTCCAGGTTATTTGCTTGCTTGGCAGTTGCTGCACTTGCAGGTGCTCCGCTATTTGCCCAGACAACGCCGCCGGCGGTCACTCCATCGACAGGAACGACGATGGATGTCGGTTCAGTTCCGGTTACGTGGTACGGAATGGCGATGTTCAGGTTCCGGGATGATTTCCTCAACGTTCAGGTTCCCCCGGATTTTTTTGATAATGCAACATTATCCTATCAACTGGGATACAAAATCGGCGCGAAAGCGACCCCGGCCAAGGATGTTATGCTGCAGTTCGAAATCGGCAATGATTGGTATGGAACCGATATTGTAACCGGCATGCCCGGCAACTTTTTCAATCCCCTGCCTCAGGTCCCGTTCAGGAGTTCCGCAACACCTTTTTTTGACCTTGCCTACGCACAGTGGGACCCGGGTTACATGCACCTGGCCGGCGGAATCATACCGGTTGGCGGCAATGCGCTCATGGATTTGCTCGGCGAATCCATACTGAACAATAAAACATATGCCTATGCCGCCTGGATTCCCTGGGGAGTGGTGACTAATTTCAGCCAGACCGGATTGAAAATCGGCGCGCCGATTACCACCGGTGAAGTCAATGTCGGGGTAAACCTCATGACCGCGATGTTCCAGATGACATCGCCTTTTGTCAACCCTTACGCATCCGACATGACGGCCAACCATCCCGCCATAGAGTATTTGCTCGAAGTGCCCATCACCTCCGGAGCCTTCAGGGTAACACCGCAGGGATTTTTCATTCCCGATCGCAGTTACGACTCCATAGCCGATAAGGGAGATGCGGAACTCGGGCTTGGGCTCGATCTCGGATACAAAGTCAACCATGACGTTACCCTGCGCTCCAGTTTCGGGTATATCCAGAATTCGAACTATTATTCATATCATGCCGGTGAAATGGTCCTGGCAAATCCGGCATCCGGCGATACGGCAAAGGCTCCGGATGTTCCGTATAATAACCGGGGCACCAACTTCAATATCGGAACCACGATATTGACCGGCCCCGGGAAGCTCGATTTTGATTTCAATATGAGTACCGATATTCATAGAATCGGTTCCGACGCCAATGGAAATTACTGGTTTTACGACCTGAAATATGCGTTTTTCCTGAGCAAAAACTACTCGATCATGCCGCGGATACGATTCTTCTATGAACATCCGCAATCGGGTCCGGAATACCTGCTGCTCACGCGTCCGGAACTCATCTTTACGGGCACATTCTAACCGTAAATCGTTCATTGCCGGGCCTATGGACGTTGCCTGCAGCGTCCCTACGGCCTCTTATCAACCACCGCCCCGCTCCCGCCTTTGCCGCACATAAGCGACCCTGCCTCGACAAACGTGATTCGCGCCGCGATCCCGAACGCCTCCGCAAGCCGCGCGGTAACGTCGCTGCGGAACTTTTCCAGCGTTTTCCACTCGTCTACCACACTCTCGACATCCGAGAGGACGATCTGCAGGTCCGCATCGTCGATACCGCCTTCGCGGTCGACCACGAGACACCAGGCGGGCCGGCTCTTCATCGCCGCGAACAGGACCTCCTGCAGGTCTCCGGGCAGTATCCGGTGACCCTGCACGAAAACGGCGTCGTCGGTCCGCCCTGCAATGCGGTTTATGCGCGCGGTGGTGCGACCGCAGGCGCAGGGGCCTTCGAGGAGGCGGGCGCGGTCGCGCGTCCGGTAACGGATAACCGGGAAGCCTTCGCGGGTCACGGTCGTGAAAACGAGTTCGCCCTCGTCGCCCGGCGCAACCGGTTCGAGCGTTGCCGGATCGACAATTTCCAGGATGAAATGGTCTTCGTTGACATGCAGGCCATTGCGGAAGGAACATTCGGCGGCGATGCCGGGCCCCATGAGTTCGGCGACCGTATAGGTGTCGTAGGCGACAAGGTGCAGGCAACGTTCGAGATGGTCGCGAAGCGTCTCGGACCACGGTTCCCCGCCGAAGAGCCCGACGCGCAGGTTGAGCCGGTCGGGATGGATGCCCATCTCCTCCATGGCGACGGCGATGGCGGCCGCATGGGTCGGCATGGTAACGAGCGCGGTCGCCTTGTAGTCGCGCATGATCACGACCTGCTCGCGCACGTTACGGCCTGACGATGCCGGGATGACCGATGCGCCGATCTCCTCGGCGCCGTAGTGGAATCCGAGCCCGCCGCTTGCGAGCCCGTAGCGGAAGGCAATCTGGACCACGTCGTGTTCGGTGATTCCCGCACCGGCTAGCTGGCGTGCCGTGAGCTGCGACGAGTGCCGGATGTCGTTCCTGGTCGATCCTATGGCGATGGGCCGTTCGAAGGACCCGGACGCGGCGTTGACCCGCACGATATCCTTGAGCGGTACCGCGAACATGCCGTAGGGGTAGCTTGCCGCCAGGTCTTCACGGGTTGTAAAGGGCAGGCGGCGCAGGTCGCCAAGGTCCCTGATCGCGCCGGGATCCACTCCCGCAGTGTCAAACGCCTGGCGGTAGAAGGCGACATTCCGGCAGGCCCGGTTGAGCGTGGTCTGCAGCCGTTCAATCTGGAGCTGGCGCAGCTCTTCGCGCGCCATGGTTTCGCCGTTCATAGGGGTTCTCCTCTACCTTTCATCGATGCTGCGGTATTCTTTGCCAAGGTACGCGCGCTGGACATCATTGTTGTTCAGCAGGTCGCCGGCCGATCCTTCAAGCACGATGACGCCGGTTTCCATGCAATAACCGCGATCCGCGATGCGGAGCGCAGCCTTCGCATTCTGTTCGATAAGCAGGATGGTCGTGCCGCTTTTCCGCAACTGTGCAAGCACGGTAAATATGCTCTTAACCACCAGCGGCGCAAGCCCGGTTGACGGTTCGTCGAGCATGATGAGGCGCGGATCGCCCATGAGCGCCCGCCCTATGGAAAGCATCTGCTGCTCCCCGCCGGAAAGGGTTCCGGCAAGCTGCTGTCGCCGGTCGTGGAGCACCGGGAACAGTTCATAGACCCGGGTCCGCGCGGCGTTCACCCCGGCAAAATCGCGCCGCCTGAGGCGGCCATGCGCGCCGATGAGCAGGTTCTCCTCAACCGTCATGGGGCCGAAAATGCGCCTGCCCTCGGGAATAAGCGAGCAGCCGCGCAAAGCGACGGCATGGGCCTGCATCCCGCGAAGGTTGGTCCCGTTAAAAAGAATTTCGCCTGCACGGGGACGAAGGATCCCGGCGATCGTATGGAGCAGGGTGGTCTTTCCCGCGCCGTTCGCGCCGATGATGGTAACGATCTCTCCTGCCCCCACGTGAAGCGAGACTCCCTTGAGCACGCGGAGCTTCCCGTACCCGGATTCACAGTTTCGCACCCGCAGCATCACTCGTCTCCCAGGTAAACGCGGATGACTTCGGGATCGGCCTGCACCTCGCGCGGCGTACCCCCGGCGATGACCTGTCCGGAAGAGAGGGCGAGGAGCCGGTCGCAGATGGTCATGATGAGCGACATATCGTGTTCCACGATAAGAACCGTGATCCCGGAGTCGCGGATGGCAACGATGAGTTCGCCGATGCGGTCGGTTTCGTGCATGGTAAGCCCGGATGCCGGTTCGTCAAGAAGCAGGAGCTGCGGCCTTAGGGCCAGGGCGCGGGCGAGCTCCACGGCGCGCTGCTGGCCGAAGGAGAGCTGCTGCGCGTCGGCCTTGGCGAGGTCGGCGATTCCCGCAACGGCCAGCTTTTCCATGGCCGCTTCGCGGACCTTCCTCTCCGCCGCCCGGGCGAAGGGGAGCGAAAGCATGCCGGAAAGGAAGGAGCCCCGGCTGTTGGTGTGGCAGCCGACCATGACATTTTCGAGCACGGTCATGCGGGAGAAGAGCTTGATGGTCTGGAAGGTCCGGGCGATGCCGCAGGCTGCGACCTCGTGGGGCGGGCGGTCCTGGATGGCGTTCCCGTTAAGGCGGATGGTTCCCCCGGAGACCGGCCGAATGCTGCCCGCGATGCAGTTGAAGAGCGTGGTCTTCCCGGCGCCGTTTGGCCCGATTATCCCGTGGATGGTTCCCGCCTCGACGCAGAAACTCACCTCCCTGACGGCATGGAGGCCGCCGAAGGATTTGGAGAGATTATTTACTTCGAGGAGGGACATGGGGTTCCTATATTCTTTTCTTCCTGACAATCCCGTCAGGCGCAAAGAGCATCATCGCAATGAGCACCGCGCCGAAAACCGCGTCGTCGTACGTTCCGAAAAGGCCGCGCAGGGACAGAAAATTGAGAACCGTCCCGGCGATGAGCGCTCCCCACAGGTTGGCCATGCCCCCGACCGCAACGATGGCCACATACCGGATCGATTTCATGACGCTGGTCTCGCCGGGACCGATGCCGCCGGTATAATGCGTCATGAATACCCCTGCCATTGCCGCAATGACCGCACTCAGCGCGAACAGGTGAAGCTTGTACCGGCTGGTATCGATTCCCATCGCCTGCGCTGCCGCCTCATTGCCGTGAATCGCCCGCAGCGCCCTGCCGGCGCGCGACCCGATCAGGTTGACGATGAGAACTATGACGGCCAGGACTACGAACCAGGAAAAGTAGTAACTCGACACGCGATGCAGCCGCGTGCCGTCGAGGCAGAGACCGGGAAAAAGCGGAAACGACGGCACATCCGACAATCCGTCCGCGGCCCCGAAGAGCGGGGTGCCGAGCGCGATGCGGTAGACGATGATGCCGAACCCGAGCGTTGCCATGGCCAGGTAGTGCCCCCTGAGCCGCAGGACCGGCAAGCCGATGCCGTAGGCGACGACCGCGCTCGCGATCATGGCGGCGGCAAGCGAGATCCAGGGCGACAGGCGCAGGACCGCGCTTCCCCACGGGTCGGTTCCACCTATCGTCAAGCCGACGGCCGAGAGCGCCCTGACCGGCAGCGCCGATTTTGCCGGGAGCAGGTTAACCGATGAGAGCACCGCGGTCGTATAGCCGCCGATGGCGAAGAAGGCGGCATGCCCGAGCGATATCTGCCCGGCATAACCCATGAGCAGGCAGAGGCCGACGACAACCAGGCTGTACCAGGCCGCCATGGTGAGCTGGGTCAGGAGATACCCGGTACCGGTCAGGCCGGTTGCGACCTGGACAACGACAATTGCGGCCGCAAAGCAGGCGAAGGAGAGCCGGCGCACGCTCAGAACTCCTTGAGGGCGTGCGAGGCACTGCTGCCGAACAGGCCCGAGGGCTTAAGCGAGAGCGCGGCAAGCAGGATGGCGATGACCACGACGTCCCGGTAGCTCATGGGCATGAAGGAGATGCAGAACGCTTCGACGATCCCGAGGAGGAGTCCGGCGACCACCGCGCCCGCGCTGTTGCCGAGCCCGCCGATAATCGCTACGGTAAATCCCTTGACAGCAAGCGAGGTCCCGCAGTCGTAGGTCGTCGAGGTGATGGGAGAAATGACGCATCCGGCCAGGGCGCCGATCGCGGCGCTTATCATGAACGACAAGGTGACCATGGTGCGGGCATTGATGCCGCAGAGCATCGCCCCGATGCGGTCCGCCGAGCAGGCCCGCATGGCGCGGCCCGCAGCGGTATGCGTGAAGAAGAGGCTTAAACCGGCTACCACGGCGGCGCAGGTCCCGAGCACCCAGAGCACCTGCGGCGAAAGGCAGGCGCCGAAAATCCTGAGGGACGAAATTTCGTTGCCGGTGAAATACGGCAGCGAATGCACCTTCTCGTCCCAGACATGGAGCGCTGCTTCACGGATAAGAATCGAGAGGCCGATGGTGACGATGATCATCTGGATGACCGTGGGGTTTTTCATGCGCCGGATGAACACAAACTCCAGGAGCCCGCCGACAAGGGCGGTAATCGCAACGGCGCCGGCAACGGCAACGGGGAGCGGCATGAAGCCGCCCAGGCTTATGGCGATCATCCCCCCCAGCATCACGAATTCGCCTTGCGCAAAGTTGATGATGCCGGTGGTGTTATAAACGATATTGAACCCGATGGCAATGACGGCATAGATGGCGCCGGCGGTAATGCCGGAAAAGAGATATTGCAGGATGAGCGAGAGGGGCATGGTGACCGGGAGACCGGAACCTTGACTTAAGTGACGAGGGAGCGCGCCTGGTCCGGGTTTTCCGGACCAGGCGCGGCGTGAGCCTATTTTCCGGAATACGGGATAAACTTGCCGCCTTTGACCGTCAGCATGGAGAAGGCGCTTTCGTCGAGCCCGCTGTGATCGGTGGCCGACAGGTTGAATATGCCGCCGATGCCGACGCATCCCCTGATATTTTCGAGTGCGCTGCGCACTTTTTCGCGGTCCAGGTCGGGCGCGGCTTCAATGGCCCGGGTAAGCAGCATCAGCGCATCCCAGACATGGCCGCCGAAGGTACTTGCATCCTCTTTGTAATCAGTTTCATACTCTTTTTTGTATTCCATCAGCACCTTCTTCTGGGGATTGTCCTTCGGGAGCACCCCGGCCACGACCAGGCGTCCCGAAGGGAAGAGTATGCCTTCTGCAGCCGCGCCGGCCACCTTTGCATAGAGGATATTGGCAAAGCCGTGGCTCTGGAAGAGCGGGACCGTCAGCCCGATCTGGCGCATGTTCTTGGCGAGGAGGGCCTGGGCCGGTTCGATCGACCAGTTGACAACAGCCTGGACGTTCGCCGCCTTTATCTTGGTCAGGAGGCCGGAGAGGTCGGTCGCTTCCTTCTCGTAAACCTCATCCGCGGCGATTTCGATGCCGAATTCGGGCGCCAGGTTTTCGAGCTGCGTCTTACCGGCCTTGCCGAAGCCGGTATTGCTCGATGCAATGGCGATCCGGTGCAGGTTGAGGGCCTTCATGGTTTCGTAAATCTTGCGGACTGCAAGGGCATCTTTTTGAGCGGTGGTAAATACATAGGGAGCGACGGGGTTCGTTATTCCCTCGGCCGAGGCGCAGGAGATGAGGATCGTTTTCGCGTCGTTGCAGAGCTGCTTGATTTTCAGGGTTTCTCCGCTCGTGGAGGGTCCGATGATGGCGAAAACCTGCTCTTCCTCTATGAGCTGCCTGGCAAGGGAGAGGGCGATCTGCGGGTCGCTTTTCGAATCTTTGAGGAGCAGGATCACCTTATGGCCATTGATGCCGCCCTTGTCGTTGATCCGTTTCACCAGCATCACCACGGTATTCGCCTCGGGCGAGCCGAGAAACGATGCCGGGCCGGAAACGGCCAGGATGGCCCCGATTTTAACAGGCTCGGCGCCGGGAGCCGCGCGAACCGGCACAGCGGTAAAAAGAGCGACAACGGCAATGGCGGCAGCGGCGAAATATGATCGAAAATGCATGGGTTATGCTCCTGTAAAAGTTGGTGGAGGGGAGTATCCGGGACAAGGCAGGGCGCTTCAGATCCGCTGCATCTCCTCATCGGAAAGCAGGGTGTAGCCCTTGCTCCGGAAGATCGAGGACGCCTTGTCGTTGTCTTCGAACCGCAGGAATAGGATGGCTTTTTTCGAGCCCTGCTCCACAAAGGAGTAGGTGTATTCGACGTTGAGCCCGTTGGCATCGCAGAGCTGCATCAGTTCGAGGAAGAGGCCCCGGCGGTCGGCGATTTCTATGGCAAGGATTCCGCTCTCCCTGACGGTGAAGCCTGCCTTCTTCAGGATCTGGTAGGCCAGGTCGGGATTGCTGACGATCATGCGGAGAATGCCGAAGTCCGAAGTATCGGCGATGGTAAGGGCACGGATGTCGATGCCGTTGTTCGCGAGCTCTTCCGCGACCTTTGCGAGCCGGCCGGCCCTGTTTTCAAGAAAAACCGAAATCTGTTTGATGATCATTGTTCCTCCTTTACCCACACGAATGTCCAATGCTACAGTTTTCGCTTGTCGATGATCCGCTTCGCCTTGCCTTCGCTTCGCGCGATGGTCTTTGGTTCCACGAGTTTTACCAGTGCATGGATGAGCAGGGCCTCGCGGAGCTCCTTTTCTATTTCCCGCTCCGTCTTCTCTATCTTTTTCACCTCATCCGAAAAAAGGGCTTCGCCGACCTCGACGTGCACTTCAAGGGAATCGAGATTGTCTTTGCGTTCGATGTGGAGTTCATAGTGCGGTTCGATGCCGTCATGGCGAAGCAGGACCTCTTCGATCTGTGAAGGGAATACGTTGACCCCACGGATGATGAGCATGTCGTCGGTCCGCCCGAGCAGGCGGTTCATGCGAACCGAGGTCCGGCCGCAGGGGCAGGGCGAGCGGTCGAAGAAGGTGATGTCGCGGGTCCGGTAACGGATCACCGGCGTTCCCTCCTTGGTGATGGTCGTGATGACGAGTTCCCCTGCCTCTCCCTCCGCAACCGGCTCGAGAGTTGCGGGATTGATGATTTCCGGGTAGAAATGATCCTCGAAAACGTGCAGCCGGTTCTGGCATTCGCACTCTGCGGACACCCCGGGGCCGATGATCTCGGTGAGGCCGTAGATGTCGTAGGCCTTGAGGTGCAGTTTCTCCTGGATTTCGAGCCGCATGCTCTCGCTCCACGGTTCCGCGCCGAAGGCTCCGGCCCGGAGCTTTATTTTTGAGAAATCGATCTTCTCTTCGCGGGCGACCTCGGCCATGTACAGGCTGTACGACGGCGTGCAGGAAAGAATGGTCGATCCGAAATCCTGCATGACGGCAAGCTGCCGCTTCGTATTGCCCCCGGAGATCGGGATGACCATGGCGCCTATGCGCCGTGCGCCGTAATGGACGCCGAGACCACCGGTAAAGAGGCCGTAGCCGTAGGCATTCTGGACGATATCCTCCCGGGTCGCGCCTGCCATGGAAAGGGTCCTTCCCATGGTTTCGGACCAGATGTCGATATCCTTCTGCGTATAGGCATCCACAACAGGCTTGCCGGTTGTGCCCGACGAAGTATGGATCTCCACGATGTCCTTCGCATCCGCAGCAAGGAGCCCGTAGGGATAGACCTCGCGCATCTCATCCTTGGTGGTGAAGGGGAGCAAAGTGATGTCGCGGATATCGGTAATTGAGGAGGGCGTTACCCCGGCAGCCTCCATTTTCCTGCGATAAAAAGGCACCCGGGCATAAACCCGTTCAACAAGGGAGCGCAGGCTCCGGCTCTGCAGGACAGCCAGTTCGGGACGGGACATCGTTTCATATTCAGGACTGAGCATCATGGGAATACCTCAAGCGGCTTCTGCAGTATCGGCCTGCATGCCGCTTCCGGGAGTTGCCCGGGATGGGAATAGGAAATGGCGATAAATAAATAGAGAGAAATAAGATACAATCCGGAACAATAAGAAGTAAGGATTTTAGGAGGAGGCTAAGATCAAAGCCAACTTTTGGGCGTTCCGGAGTATTTGAAATCTCTGGTGGGGGAACCGCTTAGGCGGTTCCCCCTGGGCTGAAGCCGCCAAAGCGCGTCTTCAGCCACACCCCTTCCTGCGGAAGGGGAAGGCGATGTTTGCCTTTGGCAAACGCCCTCCCCTCCCGCAACGCCCTCTTTTATGGTAGAAAAAACACGGGAAAGGCAATAAGGTGTGGATATAAAAATGAGGATGATAGATGAAAAAAGAATTTAAAATAAGGTGGAGGTCAATAATTCGTAGAGGCAACCCTGTGTGGTTGCCCTATCGGGTTTAAAAGATCTTTCATGTTCTTTCTACCTAATAGGAGCGTTGCGGGGGTGCGCGAGCGCCTGCGGAGCGAGAGCGAGGCAGGCATCGCCGTGCACCTCCGCAGGAAGGGGTGAGTCNNGGGGAACCCGCGAAGCGAGGTTCCCCCACCAAAGGCATTTGATGTAAGCCCGGTTCCCCCACCAAAGGGGCGATAAGCTACCTATTTAGCATTATTATCGATTGTTTTTCAAATGCCCCGGCCTTGAACCGGACAATATATCCTCCGGCTGCAAGCCCGTTGGACTTTAAATTGACCGAATAGGAACCAGGTGCCTGTTTTCGCGCAATTGTCATGGCGGTCCTGCCGAGCATATCGTAAACCGAGAGCTCTACCTGTTCCTGTTTCGGCAGGGAGTAGGCGATGATGCCTTCCTTCGTTAAAAAAGCACAGCTCGCAAAGGGGAGAGCCGACTTCCTGACGGCGGTTGAGGGGACTATGATCGCTGTGGCCGACCAGGTCGTACCGGCGGCATTAGCGGCGGCAACCCGCCAGTAATTCGGGATACCTGCGGCAGGGGTAAACTTGAACGAGGTGGCGCTGAGCCCGCTTTGGAAGAGCGTAATGACGGAAAAGGAGGAATCGGGCGATACCTGCAACACATAGGAGGTTGCCGTGGCCGAACTGCTCCAGGTGGCCGTTACCGGCAGTCCGTTGGTGAAGATTGCCGCATTGGACGGAGAAACGAGCGACGGCGCAGCCGGAGGGGTGAGCGTAACGAAGCTCCAGGCGGTCGACCAGCCGGTGCCGACACCATTGGCCGCTCCCGCCCGCCAGTAATAGGTGACGCTATAGGCGAGGTTGCTGACCGCGGCGATGGGGAGGCTGCCGGTCTGCGTCGAGAAGATAGTCGCGAACGTGGAAGCGGTCGAAACCTGAACCGTATAGGCAGTGGCACCGCTCACGGAAGTCCAGCTCAGGATAAGGGCCGATGCCAGGCCCGGCGCCCCGTTTGACGGAGACGAAAGAACCGGCGCAGAGGGGGTCGAAGGAACGGTGCCGAAACTCCAGACGCCCGACCAGCTTTCGCCGCCTGCATTTGCGGCGTTTGCCCGCCAGTAGTAGGTTACATTGTTCAGGAGTCCGCTTGCCTGGGCCGCAAGGCCTACAATGCCGGACTGGCCGTACACGGTGGAACCGAAGTTGACATCGGTCGATACCTGGACGCCGTAGGAGGTCGCTCCGGCGGCGCTGCCCCAGGTAAGGCCGGGAGACAGCGGTTCGTTACCCGCCCCGCTCGTCGGCGAGGCGAGGGCCGGTGCTGCGGGTGGGGCAACGATCGTCGTAAAGCTCCAGGCGCCGGCCCAGGTTGTTCCGCCTGCATTTGCGGCGTTCGCCCGCCAGTAATAGGTGGTGCCGTTCGCAAGCCCGCCCGGAAGTGCACTGGTCAAAGCCGCGCCCGACTGGTCGAAGAGCGTGGTGCCGAAGGTTTTCGCCGATGAAACCTCGACTTCATAGGATGAAGCTCCTGCAACGCCGCCCCAGCTCAGGAGGAGGGAGAGCGGCTGGCTGCCCGCTCCGTTTGTCGGGGAGGCAAGGAGCGGCGCAGCGGGAGCCGCCGTGATCGTCGTGAAGATCCAGACGCTCGACCAGCTCGTACCGCCGCTATTTGATGCATTCGCCCGCCAGTAATACTGCATAGTGTTTGCAAGACCGGTTACGATCACCGATGTCAATGTGGGGCCGGACTTGCCGAATATCGTGGTGCTGAAATTGACATCGGTCGAAACCTGCACCCCGCAGGAAGCTGCACCGGCAACGCTGCCCCAGGAGAGCGTTAACGACAGCGGCTGGTTCGCGGCACCGCTTATCGGCGACGCAAGTGCCGGGCAGGGCGGGGCTGCCGCGACGGTGGTAAAACTCGCGGCAGTCGCCCAGGCGCTTGTGCCGCCGATATCCGAGGCGTTCGCGCGCCAGTAATAGGTCGTGCCGTTCGCGAGGCCGATGATTGTCGCGCTGGTCAAAGGTGCGCCGGCCTGGTCGAAGATCGTGGTGCCGAACGTGCTTGACATCGAGAGTTCAACTTCATAGGCGGTTGCGGCGGTCACGCTGCCCCAGGTGAGAGCTATCGAGAGCGGCTGGTTGGCCGCCCCGTTCGTCGGTGAACCGAGGACCGGCACTGCCGGAGCGGCAACGACCGTTGTAAAGCTCAACGCGTTCGACCATGTTTTGCCGCCTGCATTCGCGGCATTGACGCGCCAGAAGAAGGTCGTTCCGTTTGCGAGCCCGGTGGCCGTTGCACTGGTCAGGCCGGCACCCGACTGGTCGAAGAGCGTGGCGCTGAAGGCGCTTGACAGCGAAACCTCGACCTCGTAGGATGTTGCCCCTGCCGAAGTGCCCCAGCTCAAATTTACCGAAAGCGGCTGGTTGACCGATCCGCCCGGCGGGGAAGCGAGTACCGGCGCGACAGGCGCCGCCACGATCGTGGTGAAGATCCAGATGCCGGACCACGCTCCGGTTCCCCCGGCATTCGCGGCATCGGTGCGCCAGTAATAGGTCGTATTGTTGGAAAGTCCGCTCAGGGTCGCGGCGGTGCCCGAGATTCCTGCCTGGCCGAAGACGGTCGAGGCGAAGTTGACGTCGGTCGAGGCCTCGACACCATAGGAGGCGGCAGCGGTAACGCTGGTCCAGTTCAAGGTGACCGAAACCGGCTCGTTGCCCGATCCGCTCGTCGGGGAGGTGAGCGTCGGGACCGATGGAGCGGCAACGATCGTCGTAAAGCTTTCCACGGCCGACCAGCTGGTGTCGACGCCGTTCGATGCATTGACGCGCCAGTAATAGACGGAACTGTTGGCCAACCCGCCGACTGTCGCACTGGTCAGCGTGGCGCCAGATTGACCGAAGACCGTAGCGGTAAACGAGCTCGACAGCGATACCTGGACTTCATAGGAGGCCGCATTGGCGGCGCTTCCCCAGGTCAGGGTGAGCGAAACCGGCTGGTTCGCTGCGCCGTTTGCCGGCAAAACCGGGACCGGCGCTGCGGGCATGGTTTGTGCACCCGCGGCAAAGCTGAAGACGATGAGGAATGCCGCGCAGAGATAAGCATGTTTAAGCCGACGAAAATACATAACCACCCCTCCTTGAAACAGGTTACCCTGATACATGATTTTCCGGTAAAACACGGACCGGCCCGGGAGCCGTATCCGAGCTTAAAGGGTACCATTCAAGTGGGGTGGTAACAACGTTTTTTTAGTAAACTGAAGCAATTAAGAGTGGGATCGGTGCTTGCAGGCAGGAGCGGTCCGACTTGTCAGACCCGTCCGACCTGTCAGCCCGGCATTGTTTCAGGAATTTGGCGGTAAGGAACTATTGAAGATCCCCGCAGCAAGCTGCGGGGCATGCAAGCGCTATGCCTGTTCCTCTTCGGTGACTATCCGGGTATACTCCTGCTCGGTGGCCAGCTCGCGCGTACTCCGGACCCGGTCGATGAAGAGCTTTCCGTCAAGATGGTCGACCTCATGCTGGACAATGCGCGCAATGAATCCTTCGAACTCTTCCACGACCTCTTCGCCGTGGGGCAAGGTCAGGTAGCGGACGCGGATGAGCACCTTGCGGGGAACGATGCCCCGGAGTCCGGGGATGCTGAGGCACCCCTCCCAGTCCTTTTCGGTTTCAGGGCCGGCCCATTCTATTATGGGGTTTGCCAGGGGCTTTGGCGTCATTGGCGGCGCGTCGGGGTAGCGGTCGTTCGATTGCGAGGCGATAATCACGAGCCGCACCGATTCGCCGATCTGGGGAGCGGCGATACCGACGCCTCCGGATTCCTTCAGCGTATCGAGCATGTCTTCAAGGAGCTTTGGCAGGCGCGTGTCCGACACGTCCGCAATCGGGGCCGCTTTGCGGCGAAGAATAGGATTTCCCAGCTGGAGAATCGGTTTTATCATAGGGGGGACCTTTAATAATTGTTTTTTTCGTCCTTCAACAGGTTCAGGACCAACGGAAATTGGTTAAATCCTGAAAATAAAGCCGTTCGTGGTGAGCTTGTCGAACCATTAACGAAATTTTATATGTCCTCATAGGTTTCTTTCGCTCCCCGCCATCGATGCGGCGCAGGATCACCGTATCCCTGCATCCAATTCCGGTTGAGATGGGTGGAATATTGCCATGATAGCCGGATATTTATCGTGTATTCACGGATATCACGGCTGCAGACGAAAAATAGCCGATCGATACCCCGCCAACGCCCGAACCCCATTCTTTTTCGCAACCGTTCTTTCGCCCATCGTATTTTATTTTACTTCAGAGTGGCAGGCATTGTCCGGGCACCGGTTGCCGAAGGAGAGAGAGATGCTGTCAAAAATCCGCTCAATGGCCTTGATGGGAATCGAAGCCATCGAGATCGACATCGAAGCCGACATCACCGACATGCTTCCGAGCTTTGCCATGGTCGGGCTCCCGGACGGCGCGGTGCGGGAATCGAAGGAACGCGTCATGTCCGCCATCAAGAACTGCGGATTCGAGTTCCCCTGCCGCAAAGTCACCATCAACCTCGCCCCGGCCGACGTCAAGAAGGAGGGATCGGCGTTCGATCTTCCCATCGCCATCGGCCTCCTCGAAGCGTCGTCGCAGGTGCGGTTCGATAACGCGGCCGGCTACCTCATTGTCGGCGAACTTTCGCTGGATGGGTCGGTAAAGCGGATCAAGGGCATGCTCTCCATGGCCATCTGCGCACGCGACAAGGGTATCAAAGGGATGATCGTCCCGAAGGACAATGCCATGGAGGCTGCGGTCGCCGAGGGGGTCGCCGTATATCCGGTGGCGACGCTCAAAGAGGCGCTTGCGTTCCTGCAGGGCACCGGGCCGATCGAGCCGCATCACACCGATCTCGGCGCGCTTTTCAACCGGGCGCGGCAGTACGCGATCGATTTCCACGATGTCAAAGGCCAGGAGCATATCAAGCGGGCGCTCCTCGTGGCGGCGGCCGGCGGCCACAACATCATAATGATGAAATCTAAATGACCCCTAAACCATTCCGGCCACTGCCTGCTAAAATCCCTCTTT
>PLTF01000033.1 GCA_003164335.1 Fibrobacterota bacterium | reverse complement strand
TTTCCGCTTTTCCAGTGTGTTTTCTACCTAATGTGAGCGTTGCGGGAGTGGGTGAGTCGGAGACGCGGCTTTGCGCGGCTCCGACCAGGGGAAACCGCCGCAGGCGGTTCCCCCACCAAAGGCATTTGATTTAATCCCGGTTCCCCCACCGGAAAAACCACTACTACTGAGCTTCTTGTTCAATAATCAAGCTTTGAATTATACTTTAGTATTGCTTATTATATTGAAATAAACAGGGGATGAAACCATGAAAAAAAATTTAGTCGTCCATTGCGCCGCTTCAGCGATGATCTGCTTTCTTCTCGCCGGGTGGGCTTGCAATAAATCCTCGAACACCGGTCCCAAGGCCAGCACCGATTCCCTGGTGGTGCTACAGCCCACTGCAGGGCAGACCTTCAAAGTCGGCGATACCATGAAGATCAAATGGCAGGTCAACGATACGAACGATATCAGCAGCATTGTCATACAACTCTATCGTGACTCTCTCCATCACGACTCGCTCATCACGACCATTGGCTCCAATTCTTTCCCTGCCGATTCAAGCCCTTATTCGTGGGTCATCCCAAGCAGCGCCGTTGCGGCTCATTGTTATATCCGGATATTTAATTATCTACCTTACGGTTCCTATCCCGACTCCTCAGGCGTTTTCACCATAACCAATTAGTCTTTAACAAGGACCCTCATGCAGTCTACTAAAAATATCGCGGCATCCGTCGTGTTTCTTCTGATCTCGCTCTCCCTGGCATTCGGCCAGAACGTGACTCCTGCCAACCCGCCGGTCTCCCACGCTGCGGCAAAAGCCGCGCAGAAAAAGGGCCAGGACACGCTTATCGTTCTCGCCCGGATAACCGAAATCCCGGGCGCATTTCCTCCAAACGATCTTTATAATTACGTTTACATCATGAAATACCGGGTTATCAAAGTACTCAAGGGTACTTATAAGGGCCAGGAGCTCCTGGTGGGCCATTACAACCCGCTCATCCCCCGCCGACAGATAAAGGACCGGATGCGCCCGCTCGTGGGCGGCGACGTCGTAAAATTCGAGAAGGGAGCCCGGCAAAGGCTCGTGCTCGTGACGCCTATCGAAAATGTCTGGAAGGATGCGGTCGAGGACAATTACCCTGATTCCGACCTCAACAAATACTACGCTCTCAAAGCGGACATCGCGCAATAATTCCCGGCAGGCGAGGGTCCGGCCGCCGGCGGGACAGGAGCCCCGATCATCCTGGATGCGAGGCTTTTAACGCATGGTTTTCTCTTCGCATATTTTTCTCTTCTATTTCCTGCCATTTTTCCTGCTGGTGTATTTCCTCCTGCCCTTCAAATGGAAGGGACTGTACGTAAAGAACGCCTTCATCACGATCATGAGCTACGTTTTTTACGGCTGGCTCGTTCCCTGGTTCGTGATCCTGATGTTCATCACCACGATCAACGACTACGTCTGCGGACTGATAATAAGCGCTCCCGGACAGGCGCAGTGGAAACGCAAGTCCGCCCTTATTTTCGCGATCGTCACCGACCTGTCGCTTCTGGCCTACTTCAAGTACTCCATGTTTTTCATGTCCGAAGTGGTCAACCGGCTCGCATGCCTCCTGGGGAGCGGTCCCCACGCCTTTTCCATTGCCACGGTGTTACTCCCCTCCGGCATCTCCTTCTACACCTTTGTCGGCCTGAGTTATACGATCGATGTCTACAAGGGTGAGGCCAAGCCGGCACGCAATTTTTCGGTGTTTTCCTGTTTCGTCGGACTCTTTCCCCACCTCATCGCCGGACCGATCATCCGCTACCGGACGGTTGCGGAGCAGCTTGATAACCGGGTGCACTCGATACCGAAATTCGCGAGCGGCGTGGCGATATTCAGCCTCGGGCTCGGTAAGAAGGTCATCCTCGCCAACGCGGTTGCCCCGATAGCGGACGCAGCCTTCGGCAGCGACGCTCCGGGCCTCATCAACGCCTGGTGGGGGGTCACCGCCTATGCCTTCCAGATCTACTTCGATTTCTGCGGCTACTCCGACATGGCGGTAGGGCTTGCGCGCATGCTCGGGATCGAGTTCATTAAAAATTTCGACGGGCCGTACCAATCCCGCAGCATCACCGTATTCTGGCAGCGATGGCATATCTCCCTTACCAATTTCATCCGCGACTACCTTTACATTCCGCTCGGCGGGAACCGTGTCGGCAAGGGCCGCCTGTATTTCAACCTCTGCCTCTGCTTCTTCCTGAGCGGCCTGTGGCACGGCGCGAAATGGACCTTCGTGCTCTGGGGCATTTACCAGGGAGTCTTCCTGGTTTTTGAGCGGGTGCTGGGCAAAAAAACGCTCTATTACCGGGTGCCGGAGTGGGCCCAGGTGGGGATCACCTTCGTCGTCGTCATGTTCGGCTGGGTGCTCTTCCGGGCGCCCGACCTCGGACAGGCGGTCCACTACTGGGGCGCCATGATCGGGACGGCCCGGGGAGCCGCCACCGCGCCCATGCTCTCGGTCGAGCTCTTTACTCCGCGCCATATCGTTGAAATGCTCCTCTGCGGGATATTCGTATGGCAACCCCTGCAGGCGCATGAATGGGTGCGCACCCTGACCATGCCCAAGGCGCTCCTCTGCACCGCCGTCCTGGTACTGGCCATCTTTACCATGTTCACCCAGACCTATAACCCCTTCCTGTATTTCCAGTTTTAACGGGACGCGCCATGGACTTCCTGAAACGTCTGCTTGCCGCCCCGCTCATCGTCGTCTTCCTGGTGATCGTCTTCGCCGTTCCCCTTGTCCAAGCCGTCGTGGAACTTCACCGGGGGAAGAACATCCAGGCGCTCGAGCTGATCGTAGACCTCACCGTCACCCCGTACCGCAATGCAAATACGATGCATCGCCTGGCCGCCCGCGCATCCGGGTACCTCGACACGCTCGCCGGTGCGCTCACCACGCCGGTCGACTCGTCGCACGATCGTACCGATCTCCTTGTCGACGACGCGATCGCCAATATAGAGGACCTGAAGAGAGCGATCGTTACCAGGAACCGGTACATCACCGCCGATTCGCTCATTCCCGCCGTATTCCGGCTCGACACCATAGCCATACGCCTTGCCGATTTCGGTCGCGACGTGCACGACGCGCCGCAAGCCCGGATACTTGCCGACCTTTCCGACCTGCGCGCCTTAACCTATTCCCTGACAAAAGAGTACCCGGAGCGGTCGCTCCTCACCCTCCCCTTCCTCGCCGTCGGCGGGTGGCGCGACATCCTCTGGAACGACCACTACGTCAGGCCGTACGAAAAAGGGCTCGAAAACTCCTCGGTGTTTGCAATTGCGGGAAGACCGGCCATGCAGTTTGTCCGTTACCTCCTGTTCCGCGATCTCGGAGAAAAAGGCGTCCTCGGCAGCCATAGCTGGTTTTTTTACAAACCCGATGTGGACTTCCTGGTAAAGCCCGATGTGCTCGACCCGCGGTCGATTGCGGTCGACCCGAACGACAAACTGGTGACCGACAATCCGGTGGCGGCAATTGTCAAGTTCAAGCAGCTGCTGCAAAACTCCGGCATCGACCTTTTGATGGTCATCATGCCGGGCAAACCGAGTATCTACCCGGACCTGCTCGCGCCGGGCATCGCCCCGTCGGCGGCCGGAACGCTCAGCCATTCGCAGCGCATGCTGCGCGAACTCCGGCAGGCGGGCGTCGAGGTGCTCGACCTCTTCGGTCCCTTTGCACAGGAACGGTTTCGCGACGCCGAGGCCGGCGACTCGCTCTACCTCCATGAGGATACCCACTGGAAAGGGCGCGCCGTCCGGCTCGCCGCCCGCCTGCTCGCGCAGCGGATCAAACAGTACCCCTGGTATCGCCCGGGGTCAACCGAATATGCTATCGATAGCGTGACCGTGGAGCGCACGGGCGATGTGGCCGTGATGACGACCTTGCAGCCGCAGGCGGTCCACCGGTTCTACGGGGGGTTCGTGCCGGAGAAGACCCTCTGTTACCAGGTTTACCGCATAACGCGGGACTCGTCCGGAGCGATCACGGACCGGTCGCTTTATAAGGACGACTACCGCACTTCGCAAATATTACTTCTGGGCGACAGCTTTTCGCGAATCTACGAAATCGACGAGCCGCGAAGTGCCGGCTGGATAGCCCACTGCGCCTTCGAGTTGTCCCAGCCCATCGCGTCTCTTGTCAATGACGGCGGCGCTTCGACCCTGGTGCGGCAATCCCTGGCACGGAACCCGAAGCTGCTTAAGGGGAAAAAACTGGTTGTCTGGGAGATTGTTGAAAGGGATTTCAGGTTTGGCGAGAATGGGTGGAAGGATGTGGCTATTACTATTAATTAAGCCTTTGTGCTTAAATCAAATACCCTTGGTGGGGGAACCGAGCTTAAGTCCAATGCCTTTGGTGGGGGAACCATTTACAATGGTTCCCCCTGGNNCGCTCACATTAGGTAGAAAAAACAGATAATAAATTTTCAAGAATTAGTTTCTTTTCTTTAGGTTTACATATTCTTTTATGTTCTTTCTACCCTATGGAGGCGTTGCGGAGGTACGAGGGCGCCTGCTGAGCAAAGCGAGGCAGGCATCGCCTCAATGTTTGGACTTTTTTTGCTTTTATAACACCTCTCCGGGCGGAGAGGTCCGGCCGCTTTGGGCCGGGGTGAGGNNGAGGCTTTGGCCAGGGGGAACCGCTTAGGCGGTTCCCCCACCAAAAAAGCTTGTATCAACGCAGAGGCACTTATCATGAACTCCCGCATACTAATATCTTTCATTCTGGCTCTTTTAATCATACGGATTACTACTATTCAATCCGCACCCTTTGAAACGCTCAACAAGAATTTCAACCGGTGCACCTCGCGGGCAATGGTTCGCCGCGTCACCCTTCCCACCGCCGCAAATCTCGACGATGCCGCGTGGCTCGCAAACCCGGTGCGGTTCGATCCGCAGGCTTTTCATCCGAAAAAACCGGCTAAAAAAATCACCCTCGCCGAGTGCACCTTCGGCGGGGCGATCGCCTCGCCCTGCGCCGCCCTTTCGCAGACGCCCCTTACCGCAAGCGAAAAGGAACAGCCCTTTGCATGGGATCCGCTGCAGAACCGGATCTGGGAATTGACAAAAACCGACCTCCTCGCGAAAACTACGCATGCGGTTAACGGGCAAAAATGGGCGGATTCGTCGATCTATTCGCCCTGCCAGGAAATAGCCTGCGCTTACGTGCACGGCAGCGGCGACTCCGCGACCATCTGGGTGAGAATCGAGTTCAAGCCGTGGGTATCCTTTACGAAGGGCCTCGTTGATGAGAATCGCGACGGATTCAGGGAGTGCTACGGACGCATCGAGACTGACGATATCGATAAAACCCTGCTCAAAAAGGCCATCGGCTGGATGCTGTCCGATTACGCAAAAACGGAATTGACTAAAGATCAGGTCGTCGACTGGGCAAATACGCTCGCCTCCTATTGGTACCCGAAGTTCAATACCGACGTGGTCGACATGACCGGCATACCCGCCTGGCCGACCCCTGAAACGGAAAAAGAGATTCGCGCCGGATTGCAGGGACTTTCCCTTGCAAATCCTCTCGTCGTCATTCGCGGGAACCCGTTCGGCAAGCCGATCTATAATGTATTTGTCGTCGATTTTCCCGATTCCGGAATTGCCAAAGTCCCGGCGACTCCTGCACCGGCATCGAAACCGGATTCGATCCGCCCGGTCACTGCGACTGCTGCGGCCGTGGGCGCGGGTCTGGACAGCGCCCGCCTCGCCCTTGATACTGCCACGCCCGGCGACCATGCCGACCGGGCGAAGATTGACGAGCCGTTCCGCCGTGCCAACCTCGATTACGTAAACAGCCTGCCGAAGGACCAGCCGGCGTTCGTGGGGAAGGACGGCTGGCTCTTCTTCCGGCATGAGATCGAGTACCTGAACGGCGGCGACCTCGCGGAGCAGCCCGACAGTGACAACCCGCTCCTTCGGCTCCGGGAGTTCGACTCGCTCCTTGCAAAGCAGGGTGTCACGCTGCTCTTCTGCCCGGTCCCGAATAAATCGGACGTTTACTTTGAAAAACTTCCGGCCGGAAGCCCGCCGGCGGATTCTACGATCGTCAACCCGTACGCACGGAAATTCATGGCCGACCTGCGGCGGTCGGGCATCGGGGTCATCGACCTGCTGCCGGCATTTCTTTCGGCAAAGCGGGAGGATGCAGGAGCACCGGAGATGCTGTTCCAGAAGCACGATACGCACTGGACCTCCAGGGGGCTCTCCCTTGCCGCGAAGTGCATTGCCGCCCGCATCCGCGCCCTTCCCTGGTACAGCGCGGCGTCGAAATCGCCCATACGCTACGGTTTCCGCGACACCGCCTTCCTGCGGCTGGGAGACCTGGTCGATAAGCTGCCCGAGCCGCAGCAGTCGGCCTTTCCCGCCGACGAAATCCACGGCGAGCAGGTGCTCAATCCCGACGGCACGCTGTACAAGGCAAACAACCCGGATGCGCCGGTCCTGCTCATCGGCGACAGCTTTACCGGCGTCTTCGAACTGATCGACTGCAAGGGGGCGGGCGTCGGTGCCCATATCGCGGCCGAGACCGGGCTTCCGGTCGATATCATCACCAGCTGGGGCGGCGGACCGCTCGTGCGCGACAAGATGCTCAGGGCGAGGAAAAATGTGCTGGGAAAGAAAAAAATTGTTATCTATTTAATGACAGCGAGGGATTTATATAAATATTCCCAACATTGGAAGCCGGTGGAAGATAGGTAGTGCCCTTGGTGGGGGAACCTCGCTACGCGGTTACCCATTTCGCCCAAAAGGCGAAATGGACGGATTATTCATATTTTTAATTGAACCAGCCCCTGGCCAAAGCCTCCGCGCCCGCAAAGCCGGGCTGCGGGGCCTTTGGCACACCCCTTCCTGCGGAAGGGGGAGGCGATGTTTGCCTGAAGGCAAACGCTCTCCCCCTCCCGCAACGCCCTCTTTTAGGGTAGAAAAAA
>PLTF01000158.1 GCA_003164335.1 Fibrobacterota bacterium | reverse complement strand
ATGGCTTCTGGTGGGGGAACCTCGCTTCGCGGGTTCCCCCTGGCCAAAGCCTCCGCGCCCTCAAAGCCGGGCTGCGGGGTCTTTGGCATACCCCTTACCTCACCCGGCCCAAAGCGGCCGACCTCTCCTAAAGTGAGAGGTGTTATAAAAGCTAAAAAGTCCAAACCTTGAGGCGATGCCTGCCTCGCTTTGCTCAGCAGGCGCCCTCGCACTCCCGCAACGCTCACATGAGGTAGAAAAAACAGGGAAGATTTAAGAAAACATATACGATTTTGTAAATCCGTTGGGGTTAAACATGTTGAACCCGTCGGTAATTTACGAAGTTGTAATTTATCCTTATCCCGGGATCGCCTCACCCCGGTCGTCGAACGGCATCCGGGGTGAGGCGGATTCTGTCAAGATGTTGGTGTTGTTAATGTGTTTTCTACCCTAAAAGAGGGCGTTGCGGGAGGGNNCGCGGCTCCGATCAGGGGGAAACGCGCTCAGCGCGTTTCCCCCACCAAAGGCTTATACTTATAGAAGTATCAGGTCAATATTTACTATATTAAGCACTACCAATCCCTTAAAGGAGCCTGACCATGCTTACTAAGAGAAGCCTAATTCTTTCTCTTTTCACTGCCCTCATTCTCGCCATCTCCATTTTCTCCCAGGAAGCCCCGCTCGGATCGATCTCTTCCATGAGCAGCGACGAGAAGAAGGCGCTCGATGGCCTGAAGGGACAGATCTCCGGGAAAATCGTCTGGTCCAGCTCTCGCGTCAACACCAAGCACGATATCTGGATCATGAACGCCGACGGCACCGACCAGAAGCAGCTCACCGTGAAGCCGAACAACGTGGACTGGTTCCCGCGGTTTTCGCCGGACGGGAAAACGGTCCTCTTTGTCCGGAGCAAGTCCGGCTGGGTCCCGGAAACCGATGCCGAGATGTTCGAAAAATGGGACCTCTGGACGATCTCTACCGACGGCAAGGGCGAAAA
Organism: Fibrobacterota bacterium; assembly: GCA_003164335.1. Lineage (GTDB taxonomy): Bacteria > Fibrobacterota > Chitinivibrionia > Chitinivibrionales > Chitinispirillaceae > BOG-1184. Next base: position 6,373 of record PLTF01000158.1, on the reverse strand, counting down.
ACTGATCGCTCCCGACGCGGTCTGGGGGACCTGGCGGCCCTCCGGCGACTCTATCGTCTTCGCCCGCGGGCCGAAGGTATTCATCAAGAAGCTCGATGGTCCCGATGAAAAGGAGATCTTCGACGTCGAGACCCATTTCAAAAAAGGCGCCTTTGCCCAGCAACCGGAGCTCTCGCCGAATGGGAAATGCCTGGCAATTACTCTTCGTGGCACGGTCCGCAAAACCGGCGTCTGGAATTATGAAAAAAATGAATTTTACGAAACGGGCGGCGGGTGCGAAATGGACTGGTTCCCTTCCGGCAAGGGGGTGTTCCGGATGAACGAAGGAACCGGCAACGGCGGCACCGAGGTCCTCAAGATCGACCTCGACAGCAATGGAAAGCCGCTCAATAAAGTAGTGGGCCTGTCGATACCCGACCAGATGCATTTCATGGACCTGCTGGGCAAGCGGTCGCACGAGTACTTTCCCAAGGTCGATCCCACGGGGACCTGGCTTGTCTGGTGCGCGACCCGGTACGGCCATGAGCATGACATCGCCGACTATGAGGTCTATCTCTGGAAAATAGGTACCGACGCGAATACTGCCGTGCGCCTGACGTTCAATACCGCCAACGACCGCTGGCCCGATCTTTTCCTTACGCCGGCAGCGCTCAAAACCGGTGCAGACAGTACGACAAAGCAGCTGCCCCACTGACCCCGCTTTCTCAGTGCGGACTGTTTTTTGCAGGGATTTCAGGCAGCCTGAAATCCCTTCTCCCCTGCCTTCCTGCTCCGATAGAGGAGTGGAACGGCAGGAGCGAAGATCGGGCAGGCATGTAATGGAAGAGACTCTTCGGCGGCTACTCTAAAAGTTTGGAAGGACCACGAATGGATCACGCGCCGAAACCGGAAGACCCCTCACCGGATCCCGAAAAAAAAACCGCGCTCAAGGTAGTGCTCAACCGGCGCAACACCAAAGTCAATCAGTTCGCCATCATCGGCATTCTCGTCCTGGTGGCGGCGGCGATTCTCCCTATTGTAAAAATATTCTTCGTCCCGGTGGTGGTCGCCGCAACGCTGTGCACGCTATTTTACCCGGTCTACCGGTTTATCCTGAAAATCGTCGGCAACCGCGCCGGACTCGGCTCGATACTGTGCTGCCTCGGTATCCTGCTCTGCTTCCTCGCCCCCACCTATCTCGTCGTCTACCTGGTCCTGCGGCAGGCGTTCGGACTCTACCACTCGATAGGTCCCGTGATTGCCGATATCGCAGCCAGGGGTAGTTCCAGCGCGGCATTCACGCACTTGAAAAACCTGCCGGCCTACCACGATTTAGGCCTTGACAACGTCGATCTTACTATCCCCATCCAGCAAGGGGTAAAGACCGTTCTCGCCGCGGGCACCCATGTGCTCACCAGGACCTCCTCGGGCGTGCTGACCCTCTTCGCCGGCATTTTCGTGATGTTCTTTACGATGTTTTACTTTTTCAGGGACGGCGAAGGGCTGGTGGTACGGCTCAAGTATCTCGTCCCTATCCGCGGCGATTACGAAGACATGATCATCGCCCGGTTTCTCCTCATCTCTCGCGCCACCGTCATGGGCACGCTCTTCCTGGGCCTCCTCGAAGGCAGCCTCGGCGCCATGACGCTGCTCGTGTTCGGCACCAAGGCCTGGCTCATGTGGGGCTTTATCATGATCATCCTCGCGACCATGCCCTTTATCGGCACCTGGGTCGTTCTCGTACCCGCCGGCATTATCCAGATCTTCATGGACAATACCTGGCAGGGATGCACCATGATTTTCATGGGTCTTATCGTCATCGGTAATATCGATAATTTCCTGCGGCCGCGAATTGTCGGCCGCGGGGCAAAGCTCCACGACCTGGTTGTCTTTTTCTCCTCGCTCGGCGGCATCGCAGTATTCGGCGTCATGGGATTCATCGTAGGTCCGGTCATCGCGTCGCTGTTCATCTCGGTACTCGACATTTACGGAATGGAATTCGAGCGGCACCTGAAGTAAAACTCAACCGGCCGGGCCGCCGCTCTCCTGACTGACGAATATCCGCTCCGCATTGCGGGTCGTACACGCCGCAATTGCATCCGGCGTGCTCCCCCGGATTTCCGCAAGTATCCCGGCCACCGCGGTAACGTTTGCCGGTTCGTTCTCTCCCGGCGCAACGCCCGGCGGACAGAGGTCCGGCGAATCGGTTTCGATGAGAAGGCGGTCGGCCTCCACTGCAGCGGCGGCGGCACGGCCCCGGACATTGCGATCGTAGACGATCGATCCGGAAAAGGAAAGCGAGACGTTAAGGACTGCAAGTTGCTTAATGAGATCGACCGGCCCTGAAAAGGAGTGGATCGCCCCGCCGCACGGCAGGCCGCACTGCGCCGAAAGGATTTGCATCATGTCGCCCCACGCCTTACGGCAATGGACCGAAACCGGCCGACCGAGCCTGCGCGCGAGTTTGAGCTGGGCTGAAAAAACCGCAGCCTGGTCGGCATCGTTCCGCTTTTCCGTCGCATGATCGAGCCCGATCTCCCCCACCGCCGCCTCCGGGAATGCAGCCAGAAACTCTCCGAGTTTTTCGAGCCAGTCGGGGGCGGGGGTCCGCTCCCCGATGAACCAGGGGTGCAGCCCGAAAGCAGGGACTATCTCAGGATGCGCTGCAGCCAGGGTCGCCACCGCCTGCCAGTCCGACGGCCCGGTCCCGCAGCAGAGCACCCGCGAAACGCCCGCCGCTGTGGCGCGGGCAAGGATGGCGGCGATCCGGGTGATGCAGCGGGGGTCCTGGAGATGGGAATGGGAGTCGAAGAGAATCATGAGATAAAAATAGTTAGAGGATTAAGATAGAGAGCCTCTGGTGGGGGAACCGAGCTTAATTCAAAGGCCTCTGGTGGGGGAACCTCGCCTCGCGGGTTCCCCCTGGTCGGAGCCNNCCCTTCCTGCGGAAGTGGGCGGCGAAGTCTGCGTCGCTGCGCTCCGCAGACGCTCGCCCACTCCCGCAACGCTCACATGAGGTAGAAAACACGGGAAAGGATATAAAAAAAGGATCGTGTGGCCTGGACCTTCGATCCAGGGGCCTTTGCATTTGCAGGGGCAACCACATAGGGTTGCCCCTACGGATCCACCGATACCGGGCGACCGCAGGTCGCCCCTACAAAATCTTTCATGTTCTTTCTACCACAAAAGAGGGCGTTGCGGGAGGGGGAGAGGTCCGGCCGCTTTGGGNNCATTTTGCCTTTTGAGCAAAATGGGTAACCGCCTGAGCGGTTCCCCCCACCAAGAGCCTTTGAATTAAGCTCGGTTCCCCCACCAAAAAAGCAAATTCTCAATTCGCCTAAAACGAGGTGAACTTGTAGTTAAAAGTGTGCGCCGAAGAAATGACCTCCAGGAGATAGGTTCCTTTGTCCAGCTGGGGAAGCCGCATGTGGTACCGCGAAACTCCGCTCACTTTCCTGTCTTCCACCATCCTCCCGGAAAGGCCCAGGAGGCGGATCCTGTAGGACGCAGACGGGTCGGGAAAGACCATCTCCAGGGTACGGGCATCCTGTGCATAGGTGACGTGCAGGACCTGGTTCACCGGCGCCGCTTCCCGGCCAAGCGTTCCGGTGTTAAGCGATTGGACCGTAATAGTAGTCTGTGCCGCATTGAGCGTTGCGGTGAACTGGGTAAGATTGGTCGTTGCAGGTCCCTGGAGAAGATTCCCCATGTCGTCGAATTCCGATCCATGGCACCCACAGATACATACCTTATTGACAGGAAGTGGAATTGTGCAGCCCTGGTGCGTGCACTTTGAAAGGAACGCGGAAACCACGGTAGCCGAATTGCGCACGACAATCATTTGAAAGCTGCTCTCGGAAATGGTCACATACATTGAACCCGCGCTGCCGGTGTCCGGGGTGAGCAGGTCACTGTTTGCCGAATTGGTAAGATCGATCGTGACGGTACTTATTGCCAGGTACGGCCCCGCCGGGCTCGACCAGGCATTCACATCCAGCAGCCCTACCGCAACCACCGCCTTTGCGGTATTCGCAAGGAAATCCCTTCGCGGCATTCCTTCGCAGTGAGTATCCATACTATCCTCCAATTATTCCATATAAAGTTCGCATTATTGCGCCATAATGGCCTGTATCGTCATTTGCTGCTGACCAACACGTATAGATGCCGTATAAGCTCCCGGCTGCAACCCGGCTCCGGTCAATGAAATTCGTTCGAGGCCTCCGGAGGTTACTCCCTGCGCCTTTACCACGATGCGTCCGGTCATATCGGTAATAACGATGTCGTAATTCCCCGGACGGCTGAATGCCAGCGACAGGGAGCGGCGCTCCAGCCTGAGACTGCCGACAAGCGGTACCCCGACGGCCGGCTCTCCCCGACCGATGGTGGCAGTCGTCGCGGGGTGCAGCAATCCGTAAACGACAACCGAGTTGGTTGTGGGAACATAGACCTTGCCGTTGACCACCATCGGGCGGGCAAACTTCAGCACCGGGCTTCCGAGGGTATCGCGCTTATTTGCCGCCTGCCCGCTGCTCCACAGCAGGGTGGAAACTTTCGCCGCATTGTATGCGTAAAGGTGGTTGTTGACATTGGTGCCCCATACAATCCCGCTTGAATCGCCGTTTGCGGATACCGTAATCGCCCCTGCACTGTTCGTTTGCTTCGGTGAACCCGACGATTGCGACGTGGTATTGAAGGTGGTGCCGTTGAAGGTCCAGGCCTTAAGCACATCGCTGCCGGCCCACATATATAAAGTATTGTTCCAGAAAACCCCTACTGCATCGCCGCCGCCGGGTTCCGTGGGAGTTGCATTGTCGATACGCTGGACAATGCTGTCTCCCGAGGCGTTGAACCCGCCGAGGCTATCCTTCTTCATGAGATAGAGGGAGCCGCCCTTTCCGCAAGCCGCGCAGAGCGATGTCCCGGGAATGAGGAGGCAGCTGCTTGCCAGATCATAATCGTTGGTGTTGAGAGATGCGTTATTATAGGCCGTAAAATAGCTTAACGGGTTGAGGAGGCTGTCGAGCTTTACAACCGACAAACCGTATTCGCCGGCACTGCCGGCAGTACCGTTGCCGACGACGCAGAAAACGTTCGCGCTGTCGCTCGTGAGGCCGCCGCCCATCTGCCAGATCGCTCCCTCGCTGCCGTTGGGGGTCGTGTTAAAGGTTGACGACAGGGTCAGGGTCGATTCACTGAAGGCAAACAGCCAGCCGTGATAGGTGTTGGCGTCGCAGTGAGAGCCGGATCCGATATAGATCCTGTTGTTGACAAGAAGCAGTCCGGGGCGGCAGAAATTGTACAGCGCGTTGTACCCGACCTTTCCGTTCACTGCGCCGGCGCCGGTGCCGGCGACGCTATCGACTATGGTAACCGGCGCTATCATATCGGTGCCGTTGGTGAGATTCAGGGCATAAAGCTTCTGGTAATAGACGCTGCTTTCCTCGGTTGCCGCCTGGACGAATATGGCCCCGAAGGCGCGGTCAATGACCGGGGTCGCGGTAATCCCGACCGTGGGTTGCAGATTAACGCATGAAATAGTCTGCGGTGTCGGGAGTTTCCGGTGCCAGAAGGTGTCGGCAGCCGCGCTGTCGGCATTGAACGCATAAACGCTGTTGTTTTCCGTGCAGACGATGAGCACATTATGAACACCCCCGGCAATGGGGAAATTCTGCAGGTAGAGCGGCTGCGCATAGACGTTGCCGTCGACCGATTTCGCGAACAGCTTGCCGAAGTTTGCGGTGTCGACATTGGCAGGCGTTAAAATCGTTTCTGAGGTATTGGCGCCCGTGCAGGCGAGGTCATATTGACTTTTGGTTACATCGAGAGCAGGAACCACGCCCCAGAATGACAGCAAACCAAACGCAACAGTGCTGGAAACTTTTGAAAGATGCATGGTACTCCCCGGGAGAAGGTGTAGTATTTATGATCGAACTTCATAGCTTTGCTGCCATTCATAGACTTTGAAGGAATTTTCAGCATGGAGCGAAATTTCCCATAAATTTAAAAACGAATAGAGCAACTTTCGTGCCGTATTCGGGTGAGAGTTTTTTTTCGTCCTGCAGCTGGACGACAGATTTACTTAGGGTGGTCGGCGAGAGGTCCATTCCTGCTCCAAGAGCACTTCCGGGGGCTCATCAGTACAACAATTTTGAAAAGGTTGCCGCCTCTGAAGGGAACATACATGAACCGGGAAAGATAGCCTGATCCCGGTGATGCCGCTGACCGGCTTTGGGTAAAATTAGGGTACTGTATTTAAATTGCGGGTGTACGGAAAAAAATTTAAACTGGATTGATGGAGAAATTGCTAACCCCAATTCTTAATATTGTAGGTGGGGAAACTATTAATGCCCTTGGTGGGGGAACCATTTAAAAATGGTTCCCCCTGGCCAAAGCC
>PLTF01000115.1 GCA_003164335.1 Fibrobacterota bacterium | reverse complement strand
TACCTGTACGGAAGGCATGGACGTAGATGCGGCGGGCATAAGCGTGAAGGCAAGTGCGCATTACCCGGGGAGATCTGTTACCCCGCCGAAAGGCTATTCTCGTCGTAAGGCGGGGAAATGGGTTAACAGAAGTCAGCAGAGGCCATAGTAAGGCACCTCGACCGTGCCGAAGGGCCGAACGTGAAGTAGTGACAGGAGCCTTGAATTTCGATGACGAAAGAGACGCAGAGTAGTATGGCAGAGATGCCCGATCCCATACCGGGAAGTAGCGGCCGGAAGCTGCGAGATAGCGGTGTTGGTGCGTCAAGCGTCACGGCAAGGAGAGCAAGCGACTGTCGGGATAGTGAGAAGTTGATGGAAGCGGTGGTCGAACGCGGGAACATGATAGTGGCCTATAAGCGAGTTGTAGGAAACAAGGGGAAACCGGGCGTAGACGGGATGACCGTTGAAGAACTGGAACCCTACCTCAATGAGCACTGGGAGCGCATCAAATCGGAGCTGCTCGAAGACCGATACCAACCGAATGCCATCTTGGAGGTAGAAATACCGAACCCGGATGGCGGGACTCGCAAGCTTGGAATCCCGACGGCGATGGATCGAATAATAGGGCAGGCGATTCATCAGAAGCTGAAACCGATATTCGATCCGTATTTTTCGGAATCTAGTTTTGGTTACCGGCAGGGACGAGGTGCACAGCAGGCGGTCACGCAGACACGGAAGTATGTAGCGGAAGGATATCGATGGGTCGTCGATATTGACCTTGAGAAGTTCTTCGACCGTGTCAACCATGACCTACTGATGTCGCGAATCGCTCGCAAAGTGAAGGATAAACGGGTATTGCGCTTGATTCGCAAATACCTCCAGGCGGGAATCATGATTGGCGGAGTGACATCCCCACGCCATGAAAGAACGCCGCAGGGAAGTCCGCTTTCGCCATTGTTGTCGAATATTATGCTGGATGACATGGACAAGGAGTTGGAGAAACGAGGGCATCGTTTCTGTCGTTACGCCGACGATTGCAATATGTATGTTAAGTCGGAGCGAGCGGCAAAAGACCTGATGATCTCGATTACGAAATTTCTTGATCGAAAGCTGCGGTTAAAGGTAAATGCGAAGAAAAGCACAGTGGGACGACCGTGGGAATTGAAATTCCTGAGCTACTCTACGACCTTTGATCGGGCACCCCGGCTGAAAGCGGCGAAACAGGCCGTTAAACGGCTGAAAACGTCTCTGCGGGAAATTTTCCGTAAAGGTGCAGGGCGATCCATCTCAAAAGTAATAGAGGAACTGAGCCCGAAACTTCGAGGATGGAGTAACTACTTCAAACTAGCAGAAGTGAAGAACATCTTTGAATCATTAGACGACTGGATACGGCGGAAACTGCGCCGTATCATATGGAAACAATGGAAACGGCCATATACCCGAGCGAAGAATCTGATGAAAAGAGGCTTGGATGAAAAGCGTGCATTGAAATCAGCCACAAATGGCCGGGGTACCTGGTGGAATGCCGGAGCCTCGCACATGCACGAAGCATTCAAGAAATCTTACTTCGATAAAATGGGTCTCGTGTCACTGCTGGACTCAATAATGGCTATCCGTAATAAATCACGAACCGTGTATACGGAACCGTACGTACGGTGGTGTGAGAGGTCGGAGGGCTCACGCCCTCCTCCTACTCGATTACCAATGCAGGAAAGCGATGTCTCGCAAGCGTGATTTGGCTCCGGCCGTTCGAAGCCCTTCAAATACAATTCATTCTCACGCACATTCTTCCCACCCGGTGCTATTTTAACCGATTATATTGAAACCCGCTTCCTATTGCCTCCTTTTTTTTATCCCGCTTCTACTCAAAAAAGTCGCGTGATGGTGCGGGTTGCTGCGGTAAGCTCGACAAGATACCGCGCCTGCGATAGCCGCCCTCTTGTCATTTGATACGAATACGTTCCCGATTTCTGGTAGCCGGAATGAAGCGTGGCGACCAGTTTCCCCTGGAGCGTGAACAGCTGCAGTTTCACCGGCGAGCTTGCCGGCAGGGTATAGGAAAATACCGTGCCCCTGGCCGAGCTCAGGACTTTCAGGGATGCCTCGAGTGCAGCCATCTTCGGAGCAGTGCGGCGGACTGCGGAGGAGTCGCTTAAGAGCGCGTACGGTCGCATCATGTCGTTATCTTCGTGATCGATCATATGGCAATGCCACACATAGCTTCCCGTGGTAGGGTCGAAGGGAAACTGGTTGACTCCCGGCAGCGATGATGCCGCATCCTGGGGAGCAAACCTCACGATAAGCCGCATGACCTGTCCCGAAAAGGCTTTATAGGTGTCCTTCCACCCCTGCTCCTGGGGCGGCGGCGCCACCGGAGAGTTCTGCAGGTACGGATCAACCGCCAGGTAGGTCCCTCCCGCTCCCGGTGTGACGCCGCTGTTGAGTGAGTCCCACGCATGCAGGTAGCCGGCGGTATCAAAATTCTGGCGGTCGAGCAGCTGGAACTGGACAAGATGGAGATGAATGGGGTGGGTCTCATCGGTCGTATTGATTATGCGCCAGATTTCGGTGGCCCCGACACGGGGGGTTTCGGTAACCGGCATATTGTAGTGGGTATTGTTGAGCAATTCCATGGACGGGCCGCCGGGGCCCTCCACCTTATTGAGAATGAGCGACCGTACCGGCGTGCCCGTAAGCGTATCGGGAACAGCCCCCGGTCCCACATTGACCAGGGGCTGTGAGGAGGTCAGCTTGACGATAGATGGAAGCGAGAGGCTTGAAGGCGGCGTGCTCGTGTCGGCGCCTGAAGCCGCCACGACCTTGAACTGCATGACTTTCGAGGTGTAGGAATCGAACGCGGAATTGGTGATATTGACCGAAGATCCGGCAAGCCCGGTAAAATCTATAATGACATCGGCGCGCTCGCCTGGAGCTATATACAGGCTGTCGGTGAGCTGCACCGGCGCCGGAAGATACCCGCCGTCGGCGCCGATCTGCCAGAAAACCGGATTAGACGAACCTGCCGTCTGGTTAATAAGGTGCAGGCTGTAGAACCGTGCATTTGATCCGTCAAGAATACGGAAGCGGTACCGTCTCGCTTCGACGGTGAGATAGGGCCAGGCCTTTCCATTGACTATGATGACCGTACCCATAAATTCAGGTTCCCAGTACGGATGGATCGAATCGTTGGTTCCCTGCGCAGGAAACATGAGGGAACCGTCGGTTGCGAACGACCGGTCCTGGATCACCAGGGGGATTTCGTATTTTCCGGAGGGAAGGTGCGGCGCAACCGGGTCGGCATTGTCCCGGATGATATAGAACCCGGCCAGTCCCATATACACATTCAGGCGGGTTATCCCGAGGGCATGGTCGTGATACCAGAGGGTTGTAGCCGGCTGCGTATTGAGGTAGATGAAAGAAGCCGGGTTGAAGGCCGGTCCGGTTATCGCATTTCCCGGTGTAAACCACTGCTCCGGCCCCCCGTCGCTCGCGGCGGCATTCTCACCGCCGTGAAGGTGGGTGCAGAGGGGAACGGGCGTCTGCGCAGCCGGAAAGCCGGGGGGGAAGGCGGGCCAGGGAAACGGCGGCATCATCGACATGCCGTTGGGGTTCGCCCAGTGGATGGTCGGATCGACGGCCAAGGGATGGGAAAGCGGAGCCCCGGTTGCGGAATCGATGAGATTGTTGGTATAGCGCACTTCGAATTTCCGTCCTCGCGTGGCTTCGAAGGTGGGGCCGGGGAAGTTGCTGAAATGAACCCGGTTGCCGGTGGCCGGATCTTTAATCCACCCTCCATACCCCCACACCGTGGTTTTTACCGGAAGATGTGCAGAATCAAGAAGCCCGGTATAGGATTGCAGCGCTGAATCGTACGCGCCGAGCCCGAGATCCTGCTGAAACTGGCTTACACTGATAGTGAAGGAATCGTGATCGCTGAAACTGCTGTCGGGCACATAGACAGGCGGAATGACCAGCGGGCTTATGAACTGGGGAATCTTTGCGGGGCTGATCGGCGTCTGGCCGGCCTGGACCGTCGGCAGAATGATAAGCCCGGTTAAAAATCCGCGCCTCGCAAGATTCCGGATTGATTCAACAAATCTTGAATTCACCATTGCCCCCAATGTTGCGACTGGAACCGAGCATCGCTCGACCTGAACCAGTATCTGAACTTCTCCCGTGTTGAACAGGAAAAGTGAACCCCGTCCAAGGAATGTTATGCGCGGTCTCCAAATCAGTAAATCATGACCCCGCTGGCGGACAGCTTGTCGGCCTTGAGCGAGAACAGGTACATCCCTTTTGCTATATTACCGCTTTTAAACTCCACCGTATGCCTGCCGGGAGAAAATCGCTTTCCTGCAAGCTCGATGATTTCTTTCCCAAGAATTGAATGCACTTTCAAGGAAACAAAGGCTTCACGGGGTATTTCAAAAGTAACCCTGGTGATGCCGTTGGCATGATTTGCATGGATGTTCCCCCATACATTCCCCTTTTTGTCCGTTACGTCCTTAACCGTTACTGCGGTCGGGGTAAACAGATCCAGATGAACGGAATCGGCCATTAGCTGATAGCCGGATTCACTAGGGTGAAGACCGTCATTCTGGAAGCTTGCAAATTTAAGCTTCGTTGAATCCGTTGCACTTCTCGTTATTTTATCAAAATCGATGATCGAATCGTAAAAGCCGCCGGTACGGATCCATTGATTGACGGTGCTCCTGCATGACTCGCTGTATTGATTATAATAGCTATTGCCGTTAAAAGGCATAATGGTTGCACCGTACACCTTCATATTTTGGGCGTGGGCACCGGCAATCATCTGCTTGTAGGCATTGATGAGACTATCGGCTACCAATGTTGCCTCAGCAGCGGTGGTGACCACTCCGATATCGTTAACCCCCTCAAAGATAATCACCCAACTCGCCCCGTTTTGATTCAGGATGTCCCGCTGGTACCGGCTTACTCCGTAAGGGCCAAGGTCACCCGAAGAAAAAGAAAGAACACAGTTGCCCCCGATACCCATATTGAGAACCCCAACCTGCGCTGTGGCCGAATTGGCGAGAAGACGCTTCGACAGCAGGTCCGGCCAGCGGTCCTGCGAGTCGGTTATCGAACCACGCCCATCGGTTATAGAGTTTCCCAGGATTGCAACGGATGCTGCGGGACTCGATGTCCAGACATCAATAGTGCTGAGGGCGTACCAGTGCGAAACGGTGTCGATAACGCTGAAGGCAGCCGCGGTATCCTGTTTGCCGGTAACCAGATATGAAGTAGTACGCGATCCGGGATGACCGGTAACGGTCGAAGAGGTCTGACCGAAGTAGATGGTGATCGCCAGCTTCATCCTCGGCGTCAGGTTGAACGCAATAGGATCTGAAATAACCGCAGAATCCGCATTCATGGTGATCGAGGTGCTGCCGTTGAATGTCAATTGCTTCAACGTTGATGTGTTAATAGTACTCTTGCCGGTGGAGACCGCAAGGGTTGCGGAATTAATCGTGCACGCGCTGGTGCTGAAATCGTTGGAGAATTTAACTCGCAGGGTGTCTCCGCCTATTGAAACACAGACCACCTGCCGCAGTGTGTTGTTCGTCAAGCCCGGTGAAGGCGGCGTGTTGCTTGATTCTACCAGCTGCACCCCAGTGCTCCAGGTTCCGACCCATTTTTTGGTCTGAGCGGAAATGCTCCATGAACTCAATGCCATGCATAATGCGACCAATACCGGAAATGAACGATGAAAAGTTTTCATGGTCATGCCTCTCTCCAGCTTGTTGATGGGCAAGAAACGTGTCTGCCCTCATGGTGAAAATGAAATGTCCGTTACGCGAAAACGTCAGCTATATATACTAAATATAGTGATTTTTTTCAGCCTCATCCTGCAGGGAGCGAAGCGCTCTCCAATTGTGCCGAAGATGCATCGAATACCGCGAGGGTTTCGAGGAGAACGGCCCGATAGGCCAGTCCCTTGACCACCGCCATATAAAACGTAAACGCCAAAATGATCGCAAGCACCGCCAGGGCCCCGGCGAAAAGTGCGGAGTAGCAGTTGATCAATATATTGAATTTTCCGGGGAGGGAACCCATGTGGCAAGGTTCCCCCGTCAAAAAGGTAAACGATATATTAAAAACTGGGAGCATCTATGATCAGCTCACCATAATATTTATTCAACGCCGCCCCGGTATCCTTAGTTTCTCCAAGGTTATCCAGCACAAACGCAATCGCCTCAATGGTCGATAACCCCTCGCTCTTCACCTGCGGCCTTAAAGAGGCGTGATCCGGGTTCAAAGTGATGCGGTTGAGCTTGAGGAGCCAGGCATTCCGCCACCAGAGCGCCTTTGCCTGCTTCCATGAGCCGTCCAGGGCGATGATGCCGCGCAGGAACGAGGTGTCCTCAATCGGCAGTTTCCGGCGATTGAATACCGTCAGCGGCGCGACGCGACTTCCTTGGTCACCCTCCTCGGGCTTGAGATAGAGCACCCCCCACTCCGAGGGGTTCTCCTGCAACCCGGCGACCTTCTTGAAATTTGCCCAGGAAAGGCCGACTAAAATCCGGCTATTCTTAAGCACCAGGTGGGCCAGTCGTGCGGAATTGAGGACCTTGAGCTGTTCCTGCGGGTGCTGGAGAATGACCACTTTGAGACGGGTATCGAGGGCGATCACCTTTTCGCAGAGGCATTGCGCCCTAGGTCGATAGCAGTCGAGACAGAGCGTATTTCGGTCAAATTTCTGTTTTGCGCGTCGATCAGTGTTAGATTTCATAGCGTTTTTCTAATTATGCCATTTCTGCAGAATCCGCTGTCGGATTCCCTCTCTTCTTGGGGGCGAAGGCTGGGGGATGAGGTTGGAAACCTACCGTTATTCGGCTGTTGGAAAAATAATCCAAATGCCTTGCAGGGTAACCCTTCTTTCCGGCTTGATGGAACCAACCCCCTCAGATCACTTATTTTATGTGTCTTGCAGACCCGAATCGTGCTGAACCTGTTGCGAGGATGGCGGAGTTGGCAGACGCGCCAGACTTAGGATCTGGTAGGGAAACCTGTGGGGGTTCGAGTCCCCCTCCTCGCATGACCGCGCCCGCCACGGGCGCGAGCGATAGAAGTTTGAAAACAGCAGTCTAACCAGGTAACGATAGTTACACTGAGGAAGGATTACCCACGTGAAGGTAAAAGTTTCTGAACCCGAATCCTGGAAAAGGGTATTGAGTATCGAAGTTCCCGGGGAAGATGTCGAGAAGGTTTTTGAAGAGAAACTCGCAAAAATAAAGAAAGACTTGAAGCTCGACGGGTTCCGGTCCGGGAAGGTTCCAAAATCGATCGTGATGCAGCGTTACGGTGAGGCGATTCGGGCGGATGCCGTCGATGACCTGATCCAGAAGAGTTTCAAAGCTGGATGCGAGGAAAATGCCATCATTCCCATAAGCAGGGGAGTGGTAAGCAACCTTGAGTCAAAAGAGGGTGAACCGCTGACCTTCGATATCGAGACTGAAATCGATCCGGCGATCGATATCAAGGGATATTTGAAACTTAAGGTAAAGGTCGACCCGAAGAAGGTCAAGGATGCCGATGTCGATGCCGCTGTCGGTGATCTGCAAAACCGCTTTGCAGAATATTCGGCAGTTGACAGACCGGCGGAAAAGGGTGACTATATCAAAATAGAGTACCAGAAGGTGATTATTGATGGTCAGACACGAACTGATGTAAAAAACCCGCCTTATCCCGTCGAGCTCGGTGCCGAGCAGCGCCTCAAGGATTTCGATAAGGCGCTCATCGGTCATGCTGCCGGCGAAGTGGTCGAGGTTTCGGTGATATTTCCAAAGGATTATTCCGAGACGGAAGTGGCTGGGAAGAGCGGGGAATTCACCGTCAAGATAACCGGGGTCCAGGAGAAGATCGTGCCTGAGGTCGCCTCATTCCTGAATAAAATCGGCAACTTTGAGACTGAAGAGGCCCTTCGGGCGGATTTGCGCGCGAGGCTCGAAGGCGACGCGCTTGACCAGGCGAAAAACGAGGCGTACGGCAAGGCAATTGATACCCTTATCGAGAACAACCCCTTCGATGTTCCGCCGGCGCGCATCGAGACATTCTTCGATTATATGATGGACGAAGCACGGAAACAGGTTCGCCAGGGCGAGCGGGAGCCGACGCGACAGGAGATCGATGCCAGGTATCGCGAAGTTGCAATCCGGACGATCAAGCGTCAGCGAATCGTCGATTTTGTTGCCGATAAGGAGAAGATTGCAGCTACGCAGGATGAGGTCGATGCCGAGATCCGGCGTCTTGCCGATTACTATCGGCAGCCCTTCGATACGCTTAAGCAAAGTTTGCGGGCAAACGGCACCACGCTCAGGATACGCGATGAAATTCGAGAGAAGAAGACACTCGCGTTCCTGGTGGACCCATCTTAAGTCGGGGAAAAGGTAAATTTATACTCAAGGCCCCGGAAGTACGAGGGGTCGGCGTTGCCTTCTATCCTGAAGGTCGTGGGTAATGGACGTATAAATAATTGATTTGGAAAGGATTGCGGGAAAGCACTATGCCTCTTATCCCCATGGTAGTTGAACAGACCGGTCGCGGTGAACGGTCTTACGATATTTATTCGCGGCTGCTCAAAGAGCGGATTATTTTTCTCGGTTCCGATATCGAGGACACAACTGCAGACCTGGTTATGGCGCAGCTTCTTTTCCTCGAATATGAGGATCCGGATAAGGACATCACCCTCTATATCAACTCTCCGGGCGGGATCGTTTCATCCGGGCTTGCCATCTACGACACTATCCAGTTCATCAAGCCGCACGTCTCCACTATCTGCATCGGTCAGGCCGCAAGTATGGGAGCGGTCCTCCTGGCAGCCGGTACCAAGGGAAAGCGCTTTGCACTCCCGCACTCCCGCATCATGCTGCATCAGCCGATAGGCGGTGCGGGCGGGCAGGCGGCAGATATCGCGATTCACGCGCGCGAAATAGTGCGCGTTAAGGCTGCGCTCAACGAGATCCTGCAGAAGCATACCGGCCAGGAGCTTTCCGTCATAAGCCGCGATACCGACCGCAATTTCTTCATGTCCGCCGAAGAGGCCAAAGCCTACGGCATCGTCGATGAAATCCTGACGGCGCGGGAGCAGTAGGATGTCGAATAAGCCGCGTTACCCCCTGGTCAAATGCTCGTTTTGCGGCAAGAGTCCGGAGGAGGTGGGAAAGCTCATTACCGGGCCCTCGGTGCACATCTGCAACGAATGCGTTGACATGTGTAACGAGATCCTGCGTGAGGGCCGTGCTGCTCCCCCGAGCGACATGACCATTGAATCCCTGCCGACCCCTGCCGAAATGAAAGGCTTCATCGACCAGTACGTTGTTGGGCAGGACCATGCGAAACGGGGTGTCTGCGTCGCCGCTTATAACCATTACAAACGGCTGCTTTCGCGATCGCAGCAGGATAACGACGGCGTCGAGATCGAAAAATCCAACATTCTCATGATCGGGCCTACCGGGACCGGCAAAACGCTGGTCGCCCAGACCCTGGCACGGCTTCTCAAGGTTCCCTTCACCATCGTTGATGCCACCATTTTTACCGAGGCGGGCTATGTCGGCGAAGACGTCGAAAACATGCTGGTGCGGCTTTTGCAGACCGCCAACTATGATCTTACCAAGGCCGAAAAAGGCATCATTTACGTTGACGAGTTCGACAAAATCAGCCGCAAGTCAGCCAATCCCTCGATAACCCGGGATGTTTCCGGCGAAGGGGTACAGCAGGCAATGCTCAAGATTCTCGAAGGAACCACGGCGAACATCCCGCCCAAGGGTGGAAGGAAGCACCCGGAGCAGAGCCTGATCCAGGTTAATACGCGCGACATTCTCTTCATCTGCGGCGGCTCGTTCGAGGGGCTCGAAAAGATCATTGAGGCACGCATCGGGGAAAGCCGGATGGGTTTTAATGTGGAGCTCAAGCGGAAAAACCAGCATCGCATTGGCGAGGTCCTGCGCCGGGTTGAACCCGACGACCTGATCCGCTATGGCCTGATTCCGGAAATCGTCGGCCGCCTGCCCACGGTCCTTGCGCTCGATGAGCTTGACGAAGAGTCTCTCCTGAGGATCCTGACCGAGCCGAAAAATGCGCTGACCCGCCAATACCAGAAACTTCTCGGCATGGAGGGCATCCGCCTCACCTTTGCGCGCGATGCGCTCAGGGAAGTGGTGAAAATCGCGTACTCCAAGAAGACCGGCGCCCGTGGCCTCCGCAGCGTCCTCGAAGCTGTCTTGGTACCCATCATGTTCGAAACACCCGGCCGCGAGGATATTCGCGAGATTCTTATCACCCGCGAGGTGATCCTGAACCAAGAACCGCCGGCCTACCTTCTTAAGAAGGAAAAGGACAAAAAGCTTGCCTGAGGATGCTGAGCAGACCTTAAATGGTTTGGCTGGGAATGCACCGAGCAAATTCGGAATTGAAGAATAGAGTCGATAGAGCGATACCGCTCCACAATAAGCGGGTTCAACCGCAGCTTCAATACAAATAGTCCATATTTTTAAGGGAGCCTCAGGTGAAAAAAGCACTGGTATGCGGCGCAGGCGGCTTCATTGCAGGCCATCTTGTCAAGAAACTCAAGAAAGCGGGTTACTGGGTCCGGGGTGTTGACATAAAGAAGCATGAGTTTTCGACCTCTCCGGCCGACGAGTTCCTCACGCTCGATCTTCGCGAAGAGGAAAACTGCCGGGAGGCACTCGCTCTTGGTAACGGGGCCTTCGATGAAGTTTACCAGCTCGCCGCGGACATGGGCGGCATGGGGTTCATCCACAGCGCCGAGTGCGAGATTATGCGTAACAGCGCGCTTATCAATATTCACATGACGCATCACGCCTGGAAGACGGGTGTCCCGCGATACTTTTTCTCCTCGTCGGTCTGCGTGTATCGCGACATGAAACACGGCGAGCCGGAGATGACCGAACAGCAGGCAATTCCGGCCAACCCGGACAACGAGTACGGATGGGAAAAACTCTATGCCGAGCGCATGGCGCAGGCTTACGACCGCAACCGGGGCATGAAGGTCAGGATAGCCAGGTTCCAGAACTGCTACGGTCCCGAAGGCACCTGGCGGGGTGGCCGCGAAAAGGCGCCCGCCGCACTCTGCCGGAAAATCGCCGAGGCAGGCGAAGGAGGTGTCATCGAGGTCTGGGGCGACGGCACCGCAGTGCGGTCCTACACCTACATTGACGATATGGTCGAGGGAATCTATATGCTCATGCACTCCGACCTTGAAGGCGCGGTCAATATCGGTTGTCCGGAATACGCATCCGTTGACGAGCTTGCAAATATCATTGCCGCCGCGGCGGGGAAGAAAATAACCATACGGCACATTGAAGGACCCGTGGGTGTGCAGTCGCGAAACTTCTCAAACAGCCGGATTTATTCAATTGGCTGGAAATCGAGGTTTAGCCTCAGGCAGGGTGTCGCGCTTACCTATCCGTGGATAGAGGAGCAGGTCAGGCGGACGGCTGGATAGTGAAAATTCCGGGTGTGCCCATTTTGCCCTTTGGGCAAAATGGGCACACCCGAGAAGCGATGTTACCTCAATAGACGCCTTAGTATTCAGTGCCCGATAACGTTCAATTCTTCGGCCGTCCACCCCTTTACTTCCGCTGCCAACCCCAAGGTCTCGACAAACCCCTTTTCTATGCACTCCGCAAGATAATTCGGCCCAATCGCCGGCACAATTGCCCGCACCCAGGTGCATTTAAATTTAAACAGCTCTGCTACCTCTTCCTTTTCTGCGGGTGACGCATTCATGAATTCGCCAAGCCGGCAGAAGTGATCGTCGAGGGGGATTGAACCATGCTGCAATACGGAACTTCGGGTTCGCTTCTGTGCCGAGCCGACGAGCTTCTTTCCCTTCACCAAGAGTTCATTGCGGTTGGACGAACAGAAACAGGGGAGTCGCTGATTCCGGACGTCGTGGTTATCGGCCCAGGAATCGTGGGTTTCGGTAGCGATGCCGGCATTAAGGAGACCCGCAGAGAGGCACCGGCCGATCACTGCGTAGCTTTCTGCAATTGAACGACCCATTTCGCTCATGCCGACGGGAAATCCGCAACTGTAGGTAAGGTCGTTCCAGTGAAGCACCGCCCGGCCGCCGGTTATCCTGGAGATCGAGAAGACGCCCCCGGCATTCATTGCGTGAGCGTCAAGAAGCATTTCCGCCCTCTGCATGCATCCGAGCGTAATCGCCGGAGCTTTCCAGGAGTAGGTTCGCAGAATAACCCGACAGGTTTGGGCAGCGGACTCCATGAGGAAGCGATCCGCAGCCATGTTGAAGGCTGCATCGTGGGCCTGATCACGGATTATTCGCAGCTGTGCGGGCGGAGGAGAGTTTGCAGCATCCATTATTTTTAAAGCCACCTTCCGGATGGTTAATAAAATACCTCAGGAATCGATTGCGAAACCCGAACAGATTTTACGGTGATATTCTAAGGAGACTGCCATGAAGGAGTGTGCAATCGGCATTGATCTCGGTGGTACCAACCTGAAGGGCCTGATCATCGAAAGGGACGGTTCGGCGCGGCATCTGACGAAAATGTTGACCGAGGCTGAGAGGGGCGGTGCGCGGGTGCTGGAAAACATCCTGACAATGATCGACACGCTGGTTCGCAAGGAAGGTTCGAATGGGCATATCATTGGCATCGGCATCGGAACGCCGGGGTTCGTAAGCGAGGATGGCGTCGTCTGGGGCGCCGAAAACCTACCGGGCTGGGCCGGCACGCAACTTTATGAGCCGATTGCCGGGCGGTTCTCACTGCCTGCCGTGGCGGCAAATGATGTCACGGTTATGGCGCTCGCGGAAGCTTTGTTCGGCGCAGGCCGGGGGGTAAGGAACCTGGTGTGCTATGCGCTCGGGACCGGGATTGGGGGCGGGATTGTGATCGATCATAAGCTCTACAAGGGAACCAGCGGCATGGCCGGGGAGCTCGGACACGTTTCTGTTGAGACAAACGGAATACTCTGCAACTGCGGCCAGCGCGGCTGTGTTGAACGCTATGCTTCGGCTACCGGTATCGTCTTCCTGGCAAAGGAGCTGGCGGCGGCATGTCCGGACGCCGACATCTCGCCATTTGTTAAAGAGGTTCGTGCGAATCCCGATGGCGTAACTTCCCGGATGGTGTATGGATATGCGGCGGAGGGCGATCCGGTCGCCTGCGCGGTAAACGAGCGGGTCTGCGATATGCTGGCCCGTGCGATCGGCATAACGCTCAATACGTTGTCTCCGGATCGGGTTGTGCTCGGCGGCGGCGTGCTGCAGGCGGGGCAGATCATCATCGATACGGTAAAAAAGTATCTGCCGGAATATTGCTGGCCTATGATCCGGGAGCGATGCGATATTGTCGCCGCCGCCCTCGGCGAAGAGGCGGGCGTCATGGGTGCCGGGGCGATGGTATTTGACAAATAGGATGGACGGCTATTGTCGGCATCATTGCAGAAGCGTCTGTTCAAACAAGGCAACGCTGGAGTCCCAGTTGAACCGGTCAAGGCTTCGAGGGGCGGCGGCGGCGATTCTTTCCGCTTCCCGGGGGTTGTTGAACAGCCATTCCACCTTTTCGACAATCGATGCTGCGGAGCCTGGCAGGCAAAACAACCCGTTTTCATTATCCCTCAAAAATTCGCGGTGGCCACCGATGTTGGTTGCGACAACGGCACAACCACATAATATCGCTTCCCCTGCAGGAAGACCCCATCCTTCGGAGAGGCTAGGTGCTATAAAGATTCTGGAACGATTGTAATACTCCCGAATGGCCGATTGCGGCGGATTCCTTTTGTAGCTGATAAATTCGGGAAGTCCAGCCGGCGGGTCGTCGAGACCGAACGCCTCGACGATCAAATCGGGAAAATGAATTTTCAACGTAGCAGCAGCTTCAATGGCATACCCGGACCCTTTTAATTCCAGAAAATGGTAGATAAATAATATTCCCCTGGCAGGTCTTTCGGAAAACGGGATATCAACCCGGAATCCGGCAAAATCAAAGGCATTAGGAATAAGAAATGCCGTCTCGCCGAATTTCCTGGCCTTCTCCAGGAGCCATGAAGAAACCACAATTTTTTTCAAAGGCAGTTTCCAGGTTTCTATAAGCTTGTCAATAGGCATAGCCCAATTTTCAAAGCCCTGGATAAAATAAAACTTTCTCCCCTTAGCAGAGGAACATGAACTTACAAAAAACGCAGTCTCTGCGGGGCAGGCGACTATATAATCAGCGTCAGGAATGAATCTTCCGGCCAATGCCGGGATCCAACGCATGCTAACCTGGGGGGATATTTTAAACCATTGCTTCGGCAGATGCGTTCCCCGGAATCGACCTTTGAGAACACTGATCCGAAATCTCAATCTGCGTATGAGTGAAGTTCCCGGTGGAAGCGGATCCAGTCGGGCGGGATGGATGACGGTAACTTTCCACCCTCTCGCGGCAAGCCGGTTCGCATATTCATAAACGATGCGCAACCCTCCGACAGGATGGTTCCCGGATCCGCTCAGGACAAATGTAATTCGCCTCGCGGTTTCCATAGTAAATTCCGTGCCGCCGCCTATCATTCCGGTACCTTCCGATAAAAAAGGCGAATACCCTTTTTTCTCACCGTGACAATCATCAGAATCAAAATGGCGCATTCAGAAAGCAAAAAGGAAATGGCAGAGCCGATTCCCTTGAAATGTGGAACAAGGGCAAGGAGCAAAACCAGGGAGAGAATGCCGCAACAAATAATGATTCGCATAAACTGTTTCTGGAGATGAACATTGAGCATAATTTGCGTACCGTAAATATTATCGACAAAAACGGTCAATGGGAGGATCGACATGATTCTGACCAAGAGAGCGATTTCGCCGGACTGCGTCCCAGTTACGGCACGAACTATCACATCGGCAAGGGTAAAGAGACCTGCACTGATGAGTCCGAAGACTGCCGAACCGTTGATAACAATCTTGCGGAGAAAGCGTATTGCCCGTTCTCGGGATTCGGAAAACAGCACCGCCGTCTGCGGGTAAATGGCACTGCCTGCGGGGCCTGTCAAACTGATTCCGGCGCGTATTATTTTATCGGCAATTGCGTATCTTCCGACAATCTGATTATTAGTTAAGATGCCAAGAAGGAAAATATTGGTATTGGTCACCAATGTCACCGATAGTTGAGAAATAAAGATTTGAAATCCGTTCCGCAGCTCTTGAAAATGAAACCCAGGTGCCGGAACCAACAACCGGATTCCGAACCTATGCACGGCAAAGTAGAAAGCGAAAAGTCCGATAATGAGCGCTCCACCGGAATTGAGGTAAGCAAACCATAGATAATCAGCCGGCTTTCTAATGGTAAAGAAGTATAGTACCGTAGCTGCCAGTTTGCCCGCCAGGTTAAATATGGTGATGTATCGCATTTCCTCCATTCCTTGAAAAAGCCATGTCGGAAACAAAATGCTGCCTGCGACACCGATGAAGAGCCACAGGCAGAGCGTCGTTTCCTGATGAAACCGCGGAACCATTGCCAGGAGGACACTCAGGAAGAGTGTGCACAGTAGCAGCAAAGCGAATTTTATCATGATTACCGAGCAGAAAAGAGTAGAAAGCCGGTCCTTGTCATTTCTTGCAAGTGAAGCATCGCGGGTAGCGGACAGGTTGAATCCATAATCTACGATGATTTGAAAATAAGCCATGAATGCGCCGTAAAAGGCCAATTTACCAAAGGTATCGGTTTTCAGAACGCGAACCAGATAAGGTATGGTGATCAGGGGAAGCAAATAATTAAGACCTTGAAAAATATATAGATAGAAGGCATTGCTGAACAGTTTGCGGTTACTGCCGAGGGTTTTGAGAAGTGAATGAAATGAAGGTATCAGCATGGAGGATTTCTAAAAAATTGCCGGATTCACCAGCCCGGGACCCACCCGCGCTTCAAAAGGAAGTGGTACATCCTTGTTCGAACCCCACTGCCCATTGCGGCAAGCCGGCTGGAAGATTAAGAATAACAAATATACTTTTAATAATGCCCCTCCGCGGCAAGGACCATATTCGGCCGATCTTCGCTGCTGATGGACCCCCGGTGTCTTTAGTATTTTTATTTCAACCAAATCTCCTTCGACCGGAATAGCAAAGAGTTATGACCACGCCGTTGGTCTCAATACCAATTATTACTTATAATGGAGAGCGATACCTTCGCCGCCAGCTCGATTCAATTTATCATCAGACTTACAAAAATATTGAGGTGGTTGCCTGTGATGACGGTTCCACCGATGCAACCCAGGCTATTCTTGAAGAGTATCGTGTATCGCACGGGCTTCGGTGCATTGTTAATCCATTGAATCTGGGGTACGTACGAAATTTTGAAAAGGCGGTATCCCTCTGCAGGGGCGATTATATCGCGCCTGCAGATCAGGATGATATCTGGATGACGAATAAAATTGAAACGCTCCTCGCAATTATCAGTGAGCATAGCATGGCATGCTCAGACGCGGTTCTTATCGATGACAACGATAAGAAAATTGCCGATTCGGCCATAGCCTATTCGAATCTGCCGGCACGGTCGGGGAAACCCTTCGAGCAACTTCTCTTCAGCTCGTTTGTGATCGGCTGTTCTGCTCTCTATTCCCAGATTCTCGTGACTCGGGCTCTTCCAATTCCTGATGGTGAAATTTTCCATGATTGGTGGATGTCGTTAGTTGCATCGACTATGAAGGGCATCTCTTATTATCCGGAGCCCTTACTTCTTTACCGGCAACATGCCGCTAATTCGATCGGACTGAAAAAAGATGCCTCCTTGCTCGGAAAAATTTTTGGATTCTTGTATGTTCCTCCGAAAAGAGATTGGTACAAAACTCAGGAAAAAAGATTGCAGGCTATAACTACAGCGCCTCAGTTTACTCCTGAACAGCGCTATCTGATAAACAAGGCCCATTCATTTTATGCCGATCGATCAAAGCCGGGAATGCACCCGAAAGCCTTCGCCATTGCCTTGAAATACCACCGCTTTATTTTCCCCTGGACATCGGGCATTTTCAGGGTCAAAGCGATCTTCGGTTGCTTTTTCCGATAGAAAGAGGCAACAGGGATGAAAACCTGGACAGGTAAACCGCTAACCACCGATCTGTGAGCCGGGGATCAAGCTGATCAAGGCTGAAGCGCAATTTTCTTCTTTTTCATCAGCTCGGCAATAAATGGGCTGTCAAAGGAACCGGGCTGTCCGCAATAGGCATAGTTTCTGACTGCCTTCAGGGAATCCATGCGCGCTCTCAGGAATGAACCGAGCGGATGTTTTCCGCACAAGCACTGGAATACGAACCAGAGCTCCTCCGCGATGATCCGGTGAATATTTGCAGCAATAAAGGAGAATGGATAGTTTTTTCTTATGAAAAACAACTTGTTCCGCTCAGAATAATAGAAGGAATCATTTGTCTGCTTTTTGAATGATGCACGATCTTTATGGTAAACCAGTGTCTCGGGGACGTAAAGGCATCGGTTACCGCTGTTGTTGATCCTCATGCACAAATCGCTATCCTCATAATAGGCAAAAAAGGATTCATCAAAACCGCCAAGGGATTTGAATAACGCCGTCCGGTAGATTGCTGAGGCGCCGAGAGCACTCGCAACGTAACCAGGTTCGTTATACAAGGGATTGTCGAGGTAGGGTAATCCATGCCCGAACCGGCGAAGCGAAATAAACGGCGACCTGATATAGTGGTATAACCCATCAATCAACTCGTGATTGAAATAATTCATATTCCTGCAGGCGATTGCGCCTACACGGGGAATATTCTCCAGATGGCGGATAGCTTCGTTGAGCCAGGCTGGCGTAACTTCGACATCGTTATTCAAAAAACAGACATACTTGCTGTCGCTGCCGATAAATTGCATTGCCCGATTGTTCCCGGCCGCATAGCCAAGATTCGCCTTATTGTCGATGATCTTTATGTTCGGAAACCCGGCGGCCAGCCGGAGAGAATCGTCGGTCGATCCGTTATCGACAAAGAGCACTTCAACGGGGCGGTACTCGATCCTTGCAAGGGAGTCGAGGCAGGCAGGAAAAATATTCGCCCCGTTCCAATTGAGAACGATTATAGATATAAGCGGGTTTGAACTCATCGGGTTCCGATCTGCAGGCCACTTCCGGAATTAGGGAATTGTCTTCAGCTCATCAAACGTCTGCTTTTGTCCCTGGCCCTGTGGAAAACACAACTCCTGATACCGACACTGCCTGCAAGCGGAAGGAGAGGGAGACATCGGGAAATCCTGCATCGACCGAGGTATATTCTCCTCCGCATTGGTGCAGAAGGTGCGCATTTGCTGAGTCTGGTCCCGGACGGTCGCCATGAGTGATTCGTAGCCATCATGGTCAAGCCGGAGTTCATATTCGTCATAGGTGGGAGAAAGATATACGATTTTCGGAAAGATCCGCTCCCATTGAATACCGAAATTGTGTGCTGCTGCTGCGGCATACCCTTTGAGCTGTGCTCCATGTTTGGCATGATCCTTCATGCCTGTTTTCCAATCGAGAATATGAACCTCTTCACCGACTGGCATGAGGAAATCCATTTTGCAATAGGCTTTCATCCCGTCCAGCCGCGTCTCGCCGAAGCCCCCGGGTTCAATCATCCAGTCTTCGCGGTTCCGGATTGCCTTCATATAAATCCAGCTGTAGCAGGGGGAACCGATAAAATTATGGAGGCACAATTCAATTTTTGCGAAGGCCTTATCCCGGTCAATGGTGTCGGTATAGCGGTAATAGGTTTCAAGGAACGTTTTCTGCGAAAAATAGTCGTCGGTCTTCTGCCGGGCATATGAGAAGAACCTCTGCTCATCGATGTTGCTGTCGCTCTTCTGGAGCCGCTTGAGAAAGGCCTCAATGACATCGTGCACAACGTTGCCGATTTCAAGAGGCACCGATGTCAATTCGCGCAGCATGGCGAGCTTGAAGTGCGGGACACCCTGCACAAACTTCGAATAATATGCATAGAAGTACTGGCGCTTGCATTTTTCAAATACCTCGTTACGCGAAATCGACCAGCCAAGAATAGGTGTAAAGGGATATTTTTCGTAGTGAAGCGGCATTGGGTTTTCCTGACGAGGGATTTAAAGGGAAAATACAACGTTCTTGGTGCAGAACCACAAAGAATGAGGTTTCCCGGCAGATTGCAGCGGGTCTCCGGGAGGGAAACCCGCGTTCAAATGGAGGAAGAATTTCCTATAGCCGGTCGATAAAATGCTTCGAATCGGCGCAAAGTTCAAGATCTATGCGCAGATTGGTACAGTCGTCCTCGGTAATATATTTTTTCTGCTTCCGATCGCCGGTCAATTCTTCCGGTCGGATGGCGGGCCTGCCGCATTCGATCGCCGATGTTTTTTTTCTCACCAGCGAGGGTGCTGCGATTTCGGTTTTTGTTTTTTTCTCCATCAACGGTACGGCATCGACGCAACAGGAGTCCTCGCCTGGCGCGGGAGCATGTGAATCGAGCAGCACTACCTTTCGCTTGAAATACATGATTGGCGAGAGGCATGATGGACAGTTAAGAATAATGACGCTCACCGATGTGCTCAGGAATATCTCCGAGGACTGTTTACAATGAGGACACTTGATGTGTAAGGTGGTGATCATGGTGCTTCCCCCCACGATGAGTTTTTTCCCTGAATATTTTCCTTGCTCTCTTTTTATTACCGGGCACCGGGTGGAAATAGACCATACCCCGCCACTTTTATTTTACCGTGAAGTACAAAGGAAGTCAAGGAATGTCTGAAATTGAATTGCCGGAAACCGGGGAATACGCGGCTCATCTCAGGAATTCGCTGGCAAAAGTCCTGAAATCTCTCAATAAAAAACGCGAAAAGCAGCTTCAGGAGCTTGCGGAGACCGATCGGGTGGAATGGTATCGGCAGATTGCGGATTCCCTGCTTGCCGATCCCGGGCAGGCGCCGCGGGGGTCGGCAAAGATTGTGGTGCTCAACGTTCATACGCAGGAGATTGAGGAAGTTTCGCTCAATCCGAAATTTGATTATCGTGGGAATGCCGGGCTTTTGTACAAAAAGGCCAGAAAGGGGGCTCGCGGGGGCGATATCAACCGAAAGAAGATTGCCGCTACGACAGCGGCCATTGCGGAGCACGAAACACTGCTGGGGGAGCTTGATGCGGCACTTTCCGATGCAGACGATCGAAAAACGCTCGACTGCATTGCCCGAATAGAGAATTTCCTCGGCCTTCCAGCTTCGGGCACGGTAAGGCAGGGCATGCCTGCAGGACCTGAACGGATAACGCGGGTTCCCTATCGGCATTTCAGCTTCGATATGTGGGAAGTTTTCATCGGCAAGAACAATACCCAGAACGACGAGTTGTCGACGCGGTTTGCCCGATCACAGGACCTGTGGCTTCATGTCGCCGGCCACCCCGGTTCGCATGTTGTAATTCGGAGGCCGAAGGGCGCTGCCCCGGTTCCCGCTGATATCGTTGAAAAGGTCGCTTCGCTCGCCGTCTGGTTTTCAAAGGCAAAGCACACCTCGTATGCCGGCGTTCATGTCACCGAGGCGCGGTTTGTCCATAAAAGGCGCCACGCGCCTCCCGGTGAAGTGGTGGCTGAGCGCTGCCGTGAGGTTCGCGTGGCTCCTCGGTCGCCGCACGAATTCTTCCCGACGCTCTATGACGGAGATGATGAATCCGAGGATTAACCGGTTCCCGCCTTGACCGCCATCGGGGCTTTATATATATTATTGCAGTTCGGTTTTATAGGGGAAACAATCGCGGGGTGGAGCAGTCCGGTAGCTCGTTGGGCTCATAACCCAAA
>PLTF01000007.1 GCA_003164335.1 Fibrobacterota bacterium | reverse complement strand
TCCGCGGCTCCGACAAGCGCGGCGGGGCGAACGGCGCGCGCATCCGTCTCGCGCCCCAGAAGGATTGGGAAGTTAACCAGCCAGCCCAACTGGAGCCTGTGCTGCATGTCCTTGAGGGAATCCAAAAGGAGTTCAACGGAGCGCAGTCCGACGGGAAGATGGTTTCCCTCGCTGACTTGATTGTTCTGGGCGGATGCGCGGGCGTCGAGCAAGCAGCGAAGAATGCCGGCCATGATGTGGCCGTCCCCTTCACGCCGGGACGCACGGATGCGTCGCAGGAGCAAACCGACGTGGTATCGTTCGCCGCGCTCGAACCGGCTGCGGACGGGTTCCGTAACTACCTCAAATCCGGCTGCAACGTATCGGCAGAGGAGTTGCTGGTCGATCGGGCGCAGCTCCTCACGCTGACGGCTCCCGAGATGACGGTTCTCATTGGCGGACTGCGGGTCCTGAATGCCAATTTCGGACAGTCGCGGCACGGCGTTTTCACCAAGCGACCGGAATCGCTCACCAATGATTTCTTCGTGAATCTGCTTGATATGGGAACCGTGTGGAAGGCAAGCCCGGAGAACAAAGACGTGTTTGAGGGGTGCGATCGCGCAACGGGCTTACTGAAGTGGACCGGCACCCGGGTCGATCTCGTCTTTGGTTCGAACGCGCAGCTCCGGGGGATCGCAGAGGTCTATGCCGGTGAGGATTCGCAGGATACGTTCGTGAGCGATTTCGTGGCGGCCTGGACCAAAGTGATGCATGCGGGTCGCTTCGACCTCGCGGGGTAACGGAGCATAGTATGCAGTTCATAAGTAATACCACATAAAGCCGTTCGTGGTGAGCTTGCCGAACCATGATCATCGGCATTTTCGGTACTCGCCCTTCGACAGGCTCAGGGCGAACGGCATTTGCTGTAACGTACTTATGAATTGATTAGCAAGAGGATATCATTCCGGCGTAATTGTCAACGATCCGTCTTCCTTTTTGTTTACCGGCCTGTTTTCGTATTTTTTGCTCGCAAATTCCAATTCCAGCGAGATTTTATGGTTTCCCCCGCTCAACATAAGATTAATATTCGTATTCGGCAATTGCCAGGTGCTCAGGTAGTACAAATGGCCCTGGCTGATAGCGCTTCCATAGTTTTTCGGTTCGTCGCGGTAGAGTTCATTCTTCCATTGTTTATCAAGGGCCATATCGGGCCGGCCGTTTTTGCCCGAAACCAGGGACCTCAGGGTATCATAATCGGCAATCCAGTCGTTTTTATCGGCATGGTCTCCCTGAATGGTATATTTTGCCGTCACTACCAGGCTGTCGACGAATGAATAGCTGATCAGGCATTGCATCCCTGCAAGAGTTGTTTTGAAGCTGATGACGTCGTCGGAATCCTCCACCGGTGTCCCTGTTTCCGACGCACGAACCTGTTGTTTCGTATCGCCCCACAGCACTTTTCTTACGTCAAACGAGCTGAGATTTTCCTTGAATAAAACCACTATGTTCAGGAGGCGGTTGTTGGCGAATTGACGGCAGTAAATGCTTACCATGGTCGAATCGAGAATCCAGGTTGCCGCATCTTTCTGATTCCCGGTATCGGTTATCCGGGGATTGCCGTACTTCCGGACCAGGCTGTCTTTCAAGGCGGCAAAAACGAGCATTCCCCTTGCATCATTGGAAATTGCCGTTGAATCGTCAAGAGTCAGGCTGACCGTTTTCAACCCGCCTGATGCCGAATCCATTGACAGGAATGCCATGTAGCTCTCTCCCATCCAGCGAACATCCTTTATTTTATAATCGTAATACCTGCCCTCAGCATAGTAATCGGTGCTGTCGATTTTGCTAACCTTGTCACCATAAGCGAGTTTTATCGTTTCTATCGTAGAATTCCACGGCAGCCCTTTCCAGTCGGGATAGTCTCCCTGGGCTGATGCATTGATGGAAACGAGTACACCAATTACCCAGCAGAACCTGATAACGTCCATATTTCCCCCCTCACCGGTTTCCTATGGATGATCGTATATGCCCTGACAGTTCCATCATCAAACTGAAACAGGATGTATCAATATAAATAAGCCCGCTGCTTAAATCATCCCCTTTTTGTTACTGCTCGGTTTTTTTTGGGGGAGATGGGGAATCGCCTGGGCGGTTCCCCATCTCCATAGTTGATAGATGGCTATTTCCCTGTCATATCGCATGAATCGAGGGAATGATATGCTGAAAATTATTTGATAGCCCAGTCGTAATCCCTGATCATATGCGTATATGGCGCTATGCGGATGCCGGCACTATCACAATGCCTCGATCCCTCGGGTTTGAGGAAAAGTCTTATGAACCGCTTTTTTTCCATCATTGCCGGTGTTCTTATTTTTGGCCTGACCGCGGAAGGCTCGGTAACGGTCGTTGAAAACACATCGTCCCGGCTGGTATTCAAATGGGAGCTTCCCCGATTCGACAGCGTTTCATTAAAAGATTCCGGTAAATTCGCGACCTTGCTCAGCTTCAAGGGGCAGAATTTTGTCCTCGGGTCTGCAGGAGAGCCGATGGTGCCGGGCAATTCGGTGTATGTCGGGATTCCCTCCTCCGGTACTATCCAGGTGAGTTTCAACGCAGATCGGGTTCAGACAATCAGGCTGAAATATCCACTGCACAAATATCCTCTCAAAGGCTACGGTAAGTTTCGCAAGAAACAGGATCAGCAATTTGTGGACGATTGGGTGTCCGAACCGGCCTACACCTGGTTCAAGACCCTGCGAGCCGCGCAGCTGGTCATTCGCCCCTTCCTGCCCACCGGCGACGGACAGACCGTCAGGGTTCTCCGGAGCGGCGAATGCACTATAGAGTTTCCTGCCGCAGCTCCCGGCGGCAGAGCGCATCTGGTGAAAACACCCTACCAGAAGATGGAAAAACGGCTTCTGCTGAATTATGACATTGCTTCCGCATGGATAAGTCTGTCGAAATCAGCCGGAAC
>PLTF01000125.1 GCA_003164335.1 Fibrobacterota bacterium | reverse complement strand
GTCCAACGATTGGGGTCCACCTCATGGAGGGCTATAATTGAAGCTCGTCGCAGCGCGTGTTCAAAACCGAACAGAGTGTATTTCCAGGCTTCGAGGATGCCTGTAGATTTCCTGCAAGGCGTTTATTGAAGCTCCCTGAAGCAGCCTGTAATCTTCTATAGGAGAGGAAATATTTGTAATGCGCTCGCTAACCCCGGAGCAGAGCTTCGGGGACCGCGAAGCAGCCTGCCATGCGCTCGCTGTGCCTGTTCAGTTCCGGTTTTCCAACAAGCTTTCGCATCCCTGATAATTCTGAGGTTGGATGCTGCACGGTACCATCAGGATAAGATTTTCCTTTCTTACTCGTTGCAATCATGATTATTGCCTGCTCCGCATGAAATACTGCATTATCCGAATAACGGGAACAACTCCAGCATTGATAATCGGCCAACCATTCAAAACCGTTGCGTTTTAAGTATCTTCGGACCGATAGAGGTGGAAATTTATGGAAGAAAATTTGAAGAGAGCCGGAAACGGCATCGTTCACCATCCGGCATCCCTGGTATCTGGTGACAATTGATTTTCCGACCTTATTACAATCTTCAAGTTCTTTTTTCCATGAAGATATCGCCCCATTAAATAAACCCAGCTCGTTTTCAACCTCACAAGCCTTTCGTCCCGTCGTGAATACCAATTCGATAGTGGATTTCTTGAACTCGATATCGTACTGCTTACGATTTTGCATGATTTTCTATCCTTTTTCCGATGATTAATCAATGCAAACGAAGGAAATCAACGCAGATCTTTAAAAAAGGCGGCTGAATTTTTCCACTTTATCTGACGATATACGGCAGCCACTTTTTTTCCACACCGGCACTTCCTATTATTCTGCATACGTATTTTAACGACTTTCCAACTTTATTTGCTATCGCCGTCCCCGGGATACCTTTTCCATAAAGTTCCATAATCTGTTCATAATGTTTGGAAAGCGGCTTCCGAATAATCTTGTTCTTCCCTACGCCGGCATCATGGGCAATTTGATAGACCATGCATGCGCTAAGCCCGAACCTGTTTGCAATTTCGGGAGCTGTTGTGCCCTTTGCGTAGAGAGCGACGATTTCTTTATTTCTTTCGGAATTTCCTGAATACCGGGATGGAATAGCATAAACCTTACGGGCATATTGAACGGCAGGACTCGTAATTCCCAGGTGCCGTGCAATATCAATATCGGTTATGAGCTTCTTTTGAAGTTCTATCAGTTCTTCTTTTGATATCCTGGGCATGATAGCCTCAATCTCTTAGAAGGAGAACCTCATGTTCTTTTTACATGTTCATAGGCTTCAAACCACTAAAGGCTAAGAATGTTGTGGGGTTATGGTGTAGGATAAGCCAATACGGCAGCTGTCTGTTTTTCCGCCCTCGCAGCGCGAATAATCTTATAGACCGAATTAAAAGAAATTCCGAATTCATTTGCTATCGCAGTACCCGGGATGCCCTTACCATAGAGTTGAATAATCTGTTCATGGTTTTCAGAAAACACTTTTTTCCTGGTTTTTTCCTTTCTTGCGCCGGCATCACCGGTAATTTGATAGACCCTGCCGGGTCTCAGTCCAAATCTTTTTGCAATATCGGAGGCCTTCATACCACTTAAGTAGAGAGCGGCAATTTCATTATTTCTTTGGGCATTTTCCGCAAAGCGTGATGGAATTCCGTATATTTTGCGAATATGATGTACATAAGGTTGGGAAACACCCAGATGCTTCGCGATGGCAACGTCCGACACGAGCAATTTTTGAAGTTTTATGAGCTCTTCTCTGGATATTTTCGGCATGGTAAGTTCAATCGCTGAATATAAAAACCACCTGGTTGGCAGTACATGTTCATACAGCTTCAATTAAAAAAAACGAAATTTTCTCGAATATTGTATTAGTGTACCAGTACGTTTAGATACACAAGAACTCCTATAGAAGCTCTGCTTCGGGGAGCTTCTATAGGAGAGGAAATATTTGTAATGCGCTCGCTGTGCCTGTTCCACCCTCTTTTTCCAAAATATATACATCGGCATCATACACTGTCAATACTAGTAATAAAATTGCCGGTCTTTTTATCTTTGCTATCTCCAATCCGCCGATAATGGCATACCCGGAAAATATTTGGATGTACCTATATCGTGTTCAATTGCTTGATGCTCCTGTACTCAAAATCAAAATTGATTTCAAAGCAATCCGCGAACCGATCCTGAAGCGCCGTACTTAACCGGAAAGGATTGCTACAGTAGAAAACAAATGCACCGCCGCCGCCCGCGCCGCAGATTTTGCCGCCAATCGCGCCGTTTTCCTTAGCATAAGCGTGCATTTCATCGATGCGCCCGCTCGATGTCGCAGGAGCGAGCCGCTTCTGTGCGGAAAAGTTTTCCTCCATTATTGCCGCACAGCGCAAGAAATCGCTATTGGCAAGCGCTTCATAAAACATCCTCCCGCAATTGCTTATGGTTTCGAGAGCCTCCATACCCTCGGAAGTCGCATGGTTCTTATAAACCTGTTGAACAACGACCTGAGCGTTGCGCGAGATGCCGGTGTGAATGAGGACGAGGTTCTTCCGGAAAAGCTCCAGCGTTTCCTGCGTGATTTCAGGACCGACCACGCTTGCGTAATCCGGGCCGAATTCGAAGCAGTGCAGACCGCCGTACACAATGGCGTACTGGTCCTGCCTTCCGATGGCCCAGTTGAGCTCTTTGTTCTCGAGTCTGAAAAGGTCCTCGGCAATTGCTGAAAGCGGCAGTATTTCAGCGTTGTAGGTCTTGGAACTGACCATTTCCAGCAGCTTGGAAGCCGTGGAGGTTGAAAGGCCGCTTCCGCGTGGGTACCCTGAAAAATTGAACCGGCCCGATTTATACTCGATGAGCGGTCGTATGGCGACATTCGTCACATACCCTGGAACGCCGCGCATGATGAACGGCACATCGGCCCAGCCGCCGGAAAAATCGATACGCAGCGGCGCCTTGAAGGAAAAATTAATTTTATCGATTATGCGCGTAGTCGAGGTGGGCTCGAGCTCGGGCGGGACAACGCGCGAAACGAACTGCATGGCAATGCCAAGCCGACCGCACAGCGCTCGTTTAGTCTCAATGTCTGAATCGTCGTCGTTGAGGACATAGGCATCCGGACGCAGGTTTTCAAGAATCGTGGCGTGGTCCATTTTGCCATGAAGCATATCGGCGTCATTCAGTACCGCGTAGTCGACAACCTGCATGGCAGCGACAAGATAGAGCCGATTTGTTTCAGGATTGATCGGCCGACCGGATCCTTTGAGCCGGGTAATCACCGAATCGCGGCCTACGCCGACGACAAGGATGTCGCCGAACTGGCAGCACTGGTCGAAGAAGACCGCGTGGCCCGGCTGGAGAATGTCGTAGCAGCCGGAACAGAAGACGATTGTTTTACCGAAGTGTCTTTTCCGGACCGACGGGAGCTCGTGCTCAGTCAGGATTTTTGATTTTATCCATTCAATCATTACATACTTTTCTAAGGGGTTTTAGAAAGCTAAAGTGAAGGGGCTCTTAGCTCAGTTTTAATGCGTACCCGCGCTCGCGTTGACGTAAGGAAGCGTCGCAACGCTCCCGTCGCTGAGTTTGCGGGTAACCAGGTACACGCCGCCTGCTTTCAGGTTGCGAAGGGCATTTTCGACGTTTGTCCCTGCGTAGGATCCGATAATGCGGCCATCGAGCGAATAAATTTTTATGCTGCTCGTTGCCGATTTCATGGCCTGGTATTGGTGTGCACGCTCGATTACGATTCCCGACGATCCCGCCCGGGCCAGGTAACTCGGACTCGAAAGGGAGAGCATTTGCTGGGCGTACCGCGCGCCCAGCGTCCGCATGCCGGCGCAATTGAAGTGATAGGCGTCGTTGCCGTTCCCCAGCAAGCCTGCCGATGATGCCACCCCGCAGTGCGGGTATACCTTTGCAAGCGAGTCAACATTCTTGTTGAAACTGGAACAGCAAGGCTTCGGGGTCATGGTATCCTGCCTCAGCTCGCCGACAACGAAGGGAAATTTACTGGTATCGGCGCCTATGTCCATTTTAATGGTGTCGAAAATCATCTTAGCCATTGGAATCCACGCCAGGGAACAACCCTTTTGGGTGCAACTATTGGAGTTTGCGCCGCTTTCTCCCTGGTGAAAAATAGCGCCCTTTACAACTCCGACTTTCTGGGCTGCTTTGAGCCGCGAAAGCATCCAGGCATAGGGGCTGTGGTTTCCGAGCGTCGGGTGGGCGTAGGTCGGGATACTGAAGTTGCTGTCGCCTTTTATAAAAACGTCGAGAGACATCCCCGACAAGGCGCAGGGGATAAGCCCGATTTTAATGTCGGACCGGAGCGAGTCGAGCAGCGTTCTTGCGAAATACAGCGATGGGCTGAGCCCTTCGCTGCATATCTGAATTGGCTGGAAGGCCGTATACCATACGCTATCAACGCGTGCCGGTTGATACACGCTGCACCCCAGGGAGTAATCCGTTTTCGCACAATCGGAAAAAGCGAGCGTTTTGATCCTCGTGTTCGTATCGCAATCCGACGCAAGAAGGCCGGCTTTATCGTTTTGATTCCCCGCCCCTCCTCCGGCCATGTTCGATTGCCCGAAACACAGGAAAATGTAGAAATTCGAATCGACCTGTGCACTGACCGGTGCTGCCATCAATGCGGCAACCAATAGGAGTAACTGCGCTTTACTTGAAAAAACCATGAGGGGCCTCCTCCTCCTTTATGATAATGATTATGCTCTGCCATGAAACAGACAATTCCGCATCACAGCTTGACCTGCATCGTTACAACATTCTTTGCACCGGCAGCCAATCGAACCAGATACACCCCACGGCCCAGGGTAGCGGGAAAAACCGCTTCATAATCGCCCGCACTTTTAAAGCCGTTGGCAAGAACTGCCATCACCCTGCCGCGACAATCCACCACGTCTAGTTTGACGAAATTACCGGAAGGAACGGAATAATGCACGGTGTTGTGGCTGCAGGTCAATAATGCTTCGGATGAAACGGACGATTTCCCCTGCCTGGGTATTGTCGCGGTGGTCACGGAGTCATTGAGAACCATGAATGAAAACAATGCATAGCCGTTCGTGTTGCCTCGCAACGTGGCATACATTCTCACATACCTGGCGGTGGTACTGGTAAAGGTTTGATCGGTTACCGAACGCCGTCCTCCGGCGGTAGTGCTGTAAACGGTATTCCACGTCGAGGCGTCTGTCGACGTCTGGATCTGGAACGTCTTCGCAAAGAGCGAGTCCCATTTGAGTATCACCCTGTTGACGCTCATCGGCGAACCGAGGTCAATCTGTATCCACTGGGTATCGCTGGCTGCGCTCTGCCACCGGTAATTGGTGAAATTCAAGTACGTCGTGGAATCCGTTACTTTGCTCGCGGAATCGGCACCATAAACCGATGAAGCGGTGACCGGCTTGTGCAGTGCCAGATCCCGACTCAATGCAAACGGTCGCCACGTTCCCGCGCTCAAATCCACGTCCCAGTCCTGGTAATAATTCACGATGGGCGAGTCTTTGGGACTGAAGGTTATAGGCAGCATCACGTAACCTCCCTGCCGCAACGAATTGGAATCTATCCAGCGGTCCCCGAGAAACATGTATAAGGTCCCCTGCGTGCCTTGAATGGGGAATACCTTGTTGATCTGCGTCTCCCATGAGTCCGTGGAACCGGGAGTTATCATCGTCACCAGTTTCTTCGTCCAGGGGCCCGATATGGCGGGTGCGGTATAATACATAGTGGGCGTCGGGTCGGTCCACATGGTTTTGGACGACAAAAAATAGTAAAGTCCATTTGCTTTCATAATGCATGGCGCTTCGCGCCAGCCCGTATCCCATATGAATACTTTCTGCGACAGATGCAGATAATCCGCTGTAAATGCAGCTATGCCGTGATCCGTTATGCTGCCCGAGTTCGCGTTGGGAAGGCTGTCCCATACAAACGCGAGATATGCCTGCCCGGTACTATCCTTGAACACCGACATGTCCCCGATTTCGGCACCGAATACCAGGGAATCGGACTTGAGCGTAAACGGACCGGTAGGAGTCGAACTGGTCGCAATTCCCAGATTATTCCCGCCGGACGGATTAGTGCTTGACGATGCCGCGTATTTCAGGAACATGACATATTGCTTGGTCGAGTCGTTATACAGTACATCCAGCCTGTTGGTTCCGGAAGACGTGATTGCAACGCCATCATTGGTCCAATGCATTAAATCGGGCGAGGAGTAGACCATCTGGCTGGAGAAGTTATTCGCACTGCCATACCAGTAATAGGTACCGTTGAAGTTGCGAAGGCAACCGCTTCGGGTGTGAACCGAATCGCCGTTCTGGTCGATCTGAAAAAAATCGTTATGGATAGTCGACCAGGCCGCCTGCGAGGTCGTAGCCGCTCCGATGACCATCGATACCACCAAGCACCATCGATAGCATTTTGTCGTTATCCCAGCCGTTCTCATAGAACCTCTTTTCCTGAAATTTTTCGGTGGATCTGATCGGGCCTGGCTCCGCTTTTCATCGCACCGGGGTGTTTTCCGTCAGCGCACCGAATAACTCATGAATCGCCGTACAATCGGGTATCCCGCAGTAATCACCTGCTTCTGTTGCCTCACCTTATAATTATAATACCGTATGGACATTCTTACCATATACTGCCATGATAAAAGCAAAATAATTAGGTTGCCGACGGCAAGCAAGAGAAAAATGAAGGCGGAAAGCGGGCGCCATTTCCGAAAGCTCCCCGCCGGTCCTTATGGAAGGCCCGCATGAGAGGAAAGAATCGAGCGGCAGGTGCTTTTTGCAATCGTTTGCAATCGATACCATAACCCCTTATTTTCCCAGCATGGTCACCTTCCGCACCACTTTCGCCTCCCCGGCCTTGATTTCCACGATACATGCGGAGGAGGCCTCTGCATGTCCGCTCCAGGTGACCTCATGCACTCCCTCATTCTGCCGACCCATGGGAATGTCGGCTATTTTTTCGCCGCTTACATTAAAGATCCTGATCGAAACGGCGCAGCTGCGCCCCAGGGAATACGTGACGACCAGCTGCCGTCCGCCCCTCGCCGCGACTGCAGAAAGTTCCTTGCCGGTTGCCCTGGGAGAAAGGACTGCAGTGGTTGCAGGAGCTACCTCAACGATCAACCCTGCGGGACCGGCGGAACCGGTCCAGTTGATCTTTAATTCTTTTCCATATCCCATACCTATCCTCGTAACATTAGCCGTTGCGACGACAACATGATTTACCCAGACCGGCGGAACCGTGTCGCCATACAGGTCTTTTACATAGATCTGATTGATAGAAATCGTGCTGTCGGGCGTAAAAACCAGCCGCTGATCAAAATTGCCCGGATTCAGCGTATAACTGATGGTTCCATCGCCTTCCGGGGAAGCGTAGAAAGCGTTACTCATCGTATCGTCCATACTTGCGGGAAGATTCGGCTCAAGCCACAGCTCTCCGGAAAAGGAGTTCCGCTGATAGCCGATAATCGTATAGTAGTCTCGGAACACGGTGGGATTGGCAATATAATTGTCCCAGCCAGTTGAATCGGTGGCGACACTGTCCAGCGGGGTCGGCGTCAAATAGGTTCCCAGGAAAACGTCGAAAACCCGGTTCCGGTCAAGGTAATCCCGCTGGAACTGATCATGCCGTATCGCATACCAGATGTCGGGCCTGTTCGCAGTCAGCGCGAGGTCGGCATAATGAAGCAACGTGTGCGGCATCCAGATGTAATAATTCCCGCCGAAATTTTCAGCCTGATTTTGCCCGCAACCATACGTCAGGGGGTTGTAGTACGTATTCAACCGATTGATCAACTTATCAATGCTGGTCGTATCGAAATCCTGCCCGAGCTTCAGGCAATTAGATATCGACGGCCCCACGCCGATCCCCTCGCAGTAGTAGGCTGTGGTAAAGATGCTGTCAATAAACCTTTTCTTAAAATTGGTGACTGCCGTATCCCGTGCCCGGCTGAACAGGGAGGCTGTAGCGCTGTCTTTTTCAACCGTCGCCAGCTTCGACATGGCCTTGTAGGCGGCTATGGAAAACGAGGAATTGTACAGGAGGGCCGCACCGCCTCCATTCCAGTCGAAGGTGCAATGAGCGCTCGAATCGAAGGTATACGGGTATTTCTTATCACCGTATAGCGTTAACTGCGTAAGGATCCGTTGCCCGGCTTTTAATACATAGGGCCAGAAGTAATTAAGCTTGGTCATGTTGTCGGTAGCCATGAACGTTTCATAAACACTGACAATAAATCCGCAGTTGAGATCCGGCCAGTTATCAATGTTCCCTTCGTTGTCGGCCCAGGTCGTCTGGTCCCAGCTTATGATGTTGGAGCAAGTCCCGATATCATGATGTATCTGCCCCAAATCGGAAGTGGCGATTTTCTGCGTTCGTGCCCAGAACTCGAGTTCCTGCCAGGCGAAATAGGGGCACAGTTCCGCCACAGCCTGCCTGGCCATCCACATCTGGTCCGAGGTTCCCATCGAACCCCAATGCCCTTCCGAATAATATGTCCGCTTATCCCGCATAATGGCGCTGTTGTTTGTCAGATTGGTTAACCCATTCAGGGTCGTGTTGACGATCCAATCCGGGACGTTTGATGAGCGCATGCGCGTTACGAATGTCACGGCATTGTTCATGAATGCATCAAAACCGGCAACGCCGGAATCGGCAACCGCACCCACGGCACTGAATAAATTCGTATAATTGTAATAGGAAGGATTGGCCGCATTGTACCATGCAAGAACGAACTTGACCTTTGCTGTCGAATCCGCAGGCAGCGAAATCTTTACCGCGACCATATTCGTCGACCCGGAAATGCTGTTGCTGCAACGACCTGAAGTGAGGAAATTCGCATTGCTACCCACCGTAAGGGTGTCGGCAGGGCTGCTGCTTGCTGCGAAAATGGCTTTCTGATGGGCATTCGCGGTTTCATCTTTGAACCCGATGCCCGATACCAGGGTTGGCGTGTTGGAGGTTGTAAGCTGAAACCCGATC
Organism: Fibrobacterota bacterium; assembly: GCA_003164335.1. GTDB lineage: Bacteria > Fibrobacterota > Chitinivibrionia > Chitinivibrionales > Chitinispirillaceae > BOG-1184. The sequence goes on along the minus strand of PLTF01000125.1, from coordinate 15,746 downwards.
GCCACGTCGACCGGCGTTGCAAGCGTGTTCGTCAGCACGAATTCGAACAGCGCGCAGGGAGAGTTCAGCTTATTGGTGTCGGATAGCGCCCAGGGGCAGCTTCCGACCAGGGATACATTGACGCCGTTGATCGTACCGAAATTCGCTTTCTGGATGGGGTAGATTGCGTCATCGTTATATCTGCCGTTTACGGAAGCTGAAACCATTCTGGAACTGGTCGCTATGGTGCCCCCACGATTCGAATAGAAGGCGAAACTCGCCGGAAGGCCGACAAAGCCGGTAGAGCTGTTGGCACACTCGATTGGAGCGACATCGGCAAAAAACAGCTTTCCATTATTGCCGCAGAATTTCACCGCGCCGGTCCCGAACCCGCCCAGCGGAGTACCGGTTGTTCCATCGACCTGCGGCAATTCGGATGCTGCCGATATGCCTATCGTCAATGCCGCCTGTAAAATTATGCCCGCCATGAATAAAAATCTTTTATACACCATAGTTCCTCTTTTCGAATATCGTTTTAATTTACTCATGGCTGCTTTTACCAATCGGATCATAAGTATGATCATAGAAAATTTGCCGCTCGCCCTGAGCCTGTCGAAGGGTGAGCCGTAGACTCGCGCCGTTCATGGTTCGACAGGCTCACCACGAACGGGTGGGATGTACGGCTCCTTTTAAACTGTCTTAGTAACAGGCAGTGCAACCGTTACCGGTTCGGAGATTACCCATTATGGCAATCCTCCGGAACATTCCCATCGTTAATTTTGTCACCGGAGAAATCGTGCCTAATCCTTCACCACCATCTTTTCGGTTATCCCCGCTTCTTTTACCTTTGCATCCACAATATATGCTCCGGGGGAGAGATACCGGCGCAGGTTGATCGTTGTCAGCATTGTACTTATCCGACGCACTAACCGCCCGTCAGCCGTATAGATTGCAATGGCAAGCGGACTTCCCTGCTCCCGCGAAATTATTGTTGTGCCGATTATCTTCAATCCCGATCCGGTCGCGATTGCGGGCGATGCCTTGATTGATGAAGATCCTGCCGTTTTAAATACCAGCAGCGACACGCTGTAACGCGGCATGCTGAACGAATCGGTATAGGCCGCCCCGGTATAGTTAAACGTGACCGCAGGCTTGAGGAGCGCCATGTTTTGAGCCGTCTGCATGGAATCCCACTGCGCCGTGGTAGGGGTCGCCGGCTTGCGCAGCCTTTCCCAAACCGCGTAGGGATTGCTATGCAGCGAATCGATGCGGTAGTGATCAACCTCGATCTGACCTTTGGGGAGCGGCAGGTTGTTGACAGTCAGGGTTACGGTATTGTCGGCCGAAGTCTTGTTCAGCGCAATGTAATAGTCGTAGATCATCACGGTGACCACGCTCGAATCGCTGTTCATGGTTGCAAAGCCGTCGACGCCGTCGCCGGTCGTTCCTCCTGTCAATGACAGCCGGGTCGTTCCCATCATGTTGAGCATCTTGTAGGCATTAAACGCGGCTTTACGAATTCCCTGGTAGTTTATAAGACCGAACACTTCCGCGAAAGCTGTATCCCTGTGATTTTCGATATAAGATTGGCCGCCGCCGGTGCCGGATTCATTGAAACAGTCCGAAATCGCCCAATACGATAATACATCGGGAAGCTGATAGGTTCCGGCCGTGTAATCGTCGAGGATAAGCTTGATGCTCTTCGCAACAAAGGGTGCGTTGACATGAGAATCCATGCTGATGCAGTTCGGGACAGCATTCCCTCCCTGTCCCGAATAGGAAGAGTTAAACTCACTATTAACGTTGAAAAGGGATTTGCCGCTGTTTTTGATCACGTTCGATCGTGCCTCATTGTCGCTCTGGATAGCAGCCGGATCGGAGGTATCGTTGGTTCCTTCGCAGCCGTATTGATGATTTGATAAAAACGAATATTTGACATTGTTGTTTTTGCAGTAGGTTACAAAGGGCTGCAGATCGCCGTTGTTGTCCGCCACCGGCCCGCCGATTCTGATAAGGGAATCGGCCGCATAAGCCCCGGCTGCCGCATACGCATATAAGGTATCGTAATCCGCCGCCGTACCGGTCCAGAATCCGGTGTAATCGTACTCGTTCCACACTTCGAAATACCACGATTCAACCGCCGTTTTCCCATAGCGTACCTCACAATGGGTGACAAACGAGTCGACCAGATCCCTCCACTTGTTCCAGCTCTTCGGTTTTCCGATTTTGGTGGTTTTCTGTAAATTTTTCGGCATGAAATTAAGCTCTACAAGCGGAGCCATCTGGCACGTATCGATAATGAAATCGTAAATTGAATCCAGTGTTGTCCAGACATAGGTTGGCGGTTTTGTTGTGTCGGGCCAGTGAAAAATACCGATGTGATCCGAGTCGTCTATGCCCATGAGGGTGCCGTGACCCCGCACCATTTTAAATCCTGCTTCCGTAGCCCCGATCTTTGCAGCGGTTCTCCAGGCAGGCTTCTGGCAGAAGCACATAGTCCCGGTGCCCACACAGGAGGACCAGTAGTGCGGAACGGCTCCCTGTTTAACCGAGCCATCGACGGAGATGGTATAGGTCGCGGCACCGAGGTGATAGCTTGAAAGTCCGACTGCAGCCAGCAGGAGATAAATCTGCCGGATTTTAGGTAAATATTTTCGCATTTTGTTTCCGCCTCTATGATAAGTGAGCTGCGCTCCGTGCGATGGAGAGTCGCCTGAATTTTTCTGGTTGATCTGATCGATTTCTTCCTCACGCTTACCTATTTAATAAAATAGCTTCAAAATCCACCGGTGGCAAGTATCCTTTCAATGCCGACAATTTCTTCATGGTTCGCGGATAATTCCTGAATTTCTGAGCAACATTTGATAAAATAAAAGCTGCACGATCCAAAACTGCTAAAAATGAATCTGCCACCCAGGTCCCCTTTAAGCGGGTGGACCAATGTCTCCGGTTCCGCGAGAGACTCCCCTATCCCGGATGCTTCCTTCGTAAGCCCCCTGCCAACCGCGTATTGCCTACCTATTTTGCTGGAATAATAGTATGGCTGGGATTTCCAGTTCCACGGCAGCAGGTCATCGGTGTCGCGATCCATTCGCCTGGGCATCTCCGAGAGAACATGCGATAGATACCGGAAAGAATTAATGCCGGGGAGCTTGCACGTTCCAATGACGGTNNCGGCGAACATCCAGTTTTTTCTGCCAATGGCGCGAGGGGCCGGATGCAATGCTATGAGTGCTGTGGGGATTCTCGCGGTGCAGCTTCCTTTTTCATCCAATCGATCCGAAAATGAGAGAGCTCTCCGCCCTCCATGAGCAGCATGATTTCCGCAACCACCGAAAGCGCGATGTCCTGAGGGAAGTTCCTTCCAATTCGAAGGCCGATCGGGCTGTAGACCCGATCGTCCAGCAACACGTCCCGGCTGCCGAGATTTTCCGCAATAATGGAAACCTTTTTAGGGCTGCCGATCATTCCGATATAGGCGATCTCAGGGTATTTAATCAGTTGCTCCAGGCAAACTTCATCGTGCATATGGCCATAGGTCATAATGACACAATAGCTCGACGCTCCCGGAGTGAGTGCTTTGTCAATTTGCTTAAAATCGCCGCAGATCAGTTCGCCGGCATCCGGGAACCGTTCTTCCGTTAAATATTCCTTACGGTCGTCAAAAACCCGAAAGGGGATTTCAAGTATCGCGCATAATTTGCCGAGTTTTTCCGCAATGTGGCCCGCGCCGAAAAGCACGATTTCTTTTCTGCCGATAATCGGTTCAATAAACACGGTCACCGTTCCCCCGCAAATGCCATTGCATGGCAGAATGTTTGCGCCATCGGTTTCGCCTTGAAGAGAAAACCCTTTCAGGATCGGCTTATTCTCCTTGATTGCCGTTTCTGCCAGCCTGATACATTCATATTCAACGGCACCGCCTCCCACGGAACCGGCGATATCTCCTAGAAGATTAACGACCATTTTCGCGCCGGCTTGTCGCGGTGTTGAGCCTTCGGCACGGATTATCGTTGCAATTGCACAGGGAATACCTTTACTTTTCCATTCATTCAGGCTTTTCAACCACATAATGGTTTCCTTTCCGGGGTACCGGCAGAGAGCTTTTATGGAAATATCAATCAGTTTACCGTTCGAGACTATATCGCACCGGGAATGTCAGGGAAACAGGTATAGCCGGCCTGGGAAAAGGTCCCGACCGCAGAATTGTTGCCATCGCATTCGTATCAAGTATCCTTGAGCCGGAGCTTGCGGTCAAGATTACCTGCCCAACCGACCCATCGGCTTTGACATTGAACTGCACGATTGCGGTGCCGGATATCTCCATCTCTTCGGCCGCCCGCGGATAAACGGTATGTTTACCAATTAATTCTCCGATATAGCGGAAATTCTCTGCTGTATAGCGTTTCCTGGTCTCTTCCGGTGTTGGTGAAGGGGGCGGGGGCAAAAAGACGATGCGGGATGGCATTCCTCCTTCAGTGCCGTCGTCAAGGACGTCGTTTCGGGCAATGTTCGGCTGAGCCGAATCGCGCCCCCCAGGACTACCATAAACGGTATCTGCCGAAACCGGGGATTTTGCCGACAACGGCTTCGGCAGTGGTTTTATTACCGGTGTTGCGAGTCTGGTCCCTGCCGGAGCTTCCGGATTTTTTATCGATACCAAATCAAACACGAGTGGTTTCCCGACCGCTTCTGCTTGAGGGTGGAACTTGGTGACTATCCCGACCACGATCACATGCAGGGTGAGAGAAATCAGCAAGGCAATAGGTTGGGTCTGCATTTTTTCCTATCGAAAACTACGGCTTTCTTACCGCATTCATCAAAACGTGATTGAGCTCCTCATCGGAAAGCTTTCGACGGTAGAAGAGCGCATAGAACCTGCGGGTCTCATCCCGTATAGCAATCTTGCAATAATCCGGATAGAGAAGGTTTGTGAGCCAGCGAAGGCCGATTATTCTGTTTACCGAAGGCGGCCGGTCGATCCAGTTGAACGGTAGCGATGGTATCTGATAGACGCTCCCGTTCTTAACTGCCGTTATCATGTGCCATGAAGGATCCGACGTGATTCTGGCGAAGTTCTCGGTACCATGAGCGTAGCCGTGATCGAGGCAAACGATGATAATGGCAGGTTGCCATACCAGCAATTGTTCGAACGAGACGGCAGAACGTCCATACCCTTGTAAAAGAGGAATATCGGCGACGTTGATTCCCCCGGCTCGGTCCAGTATTTCGGTATGCATCGAGCCTTTTGAATCGGTTTGGAGACCATCAAGCCCTTCAGCATAGTAAATGCGGACTTTTTTTTCCGATGGAATAGCCGCAACAATCGAATCGGTCTGATTCAGTACGGCGCGGCAGTAGCGCGCAAGCGTATCGGCCCGGTCGACCTCGCCGATTAAACCACCGAGGAACCGGTACGCCGAATCGATCAGCTTAAGGTTCCCATTGACCATCACCACAGGAATTCCAAGTTGTTCATGGATGCGTTCAGCCCCGGAAATATCCGTCTTTTCAAGATTGCCGACCGAAAGGACGAAATCAGGATGCGCCTTGATGATCACCTCGGGATTGGCGGTGGTGTTTTTGCCAAACAAGCCGCCGAGCACCGGTTTTTTAACAAATGCATTGAGAAGCAATGCTTTTTCCTCGTCATCCGGCATGTAAACCAAGCCCGTTATCTTTGACGGAGCGAGCGTATACATCATAACTGCGCCCATGGGTGAGATCGAATAGACCGATTTTATTTCCAACGGAATCGTAACGGTCCGACCGGCCATATCGGTAATGGTGTTTGAAGTTGCCGCCGAAAGTAAAGAGGCACATGCCAGTGCGCTCGCGATTGCGGGAACTATCCTGAAAAAGGAGCGATCAGTCACAAATACCTCCAGATGCAGATGTGCAAACACACCTGCCGTTTGGGAGTGAATGGATATCTACCTTGATGCGATACATCCGGCTCAGTACCGATTGCGTGAGAACTTCCTGCGGAAGTCCATCGGCAACTATGCCTCCATCGAGGATTGCCACGACCCGTGAGGCACACGCGAAAGCATGATCCGGAGCATGGGTAGTGAAGATAATGCCGATTTCTTTCATTGCAAGCCGACGAATAAGGTGAAGTATGCGAAGCTGATTGCCGAAGTCGAGATGCGAGGTCGGCTCATCCATGATGAGAAATTGCGGGGATTGAGCCAGAGCTCGCGAAATGAGAACCATTTGCCGTTCACCACCGCTGAGCCGGGCATAATCTCTTGCACCCAGATGTCCTATGTTTAAAAGTTCGAGGGCATCGCAAGCCTTATTCGTATCCTCTTTGGATGGAGATGAGAATAAGCCTATAAACGGAGTCCTTCCGGTCAGCACCACATCGAGCGCCGTGAACGGAAAGGGCGGGATGTGAAGTTGGGGAACATAGGCAAGCATGAGTGCCCGCTCCCTGCGCGGAATCGCGGCCACAGGGCGTTCATCGAGACAGATGTTTCCGTCGAACGGAAGCAAATCGAGAATTGCTTTGAAAAGGGTGGTTTTTCCGCAACCATTTGGTCCCAGAAGGCAGACTACATCCCCGGTGGAGAATGATGTGCAGATCTTCTTCAGAACCTGGTGTCCGTTATAGCCAACTGACAGATTGTTAAGGGTAAGTTTCATACCCAACCCCGTTTTCCGCGACTTAAAAGCAGGATGAAAAACGGGGCGCCCATTATTGCGGTCAGGATTCCGAGAGGGATCTCCACGGGGAAAACAATTCTCGCAACCGTATCGACGAAAAGCAGAAACAGGGCTCCCAACAGCACCGAAGCGGGCAGGAGTATGGTAAAGGAAGGCCCTACGAGCATCCTTGCGAGGTGCGGTATCACCAGCCCAATCCATCCGATCATGCCGCTGATGGATACTGCAGAGGCGGTCATCAGTGTTGAAGACACAATGGCAAGAATCCGAATGAGCGAGGTATTGACGCCAAGAGATTTTGCCTCATCATCGCCGAAAGCCAGGGTATTGATTCTCCACCGTAACAGCATAAGCGGCACAAGCCCGGTGATAACCGAAATAACTGCGATCTGAATGTCCGTCATGCTGACCGATGCCAGGCTGCCCATGAGCCAATAGGTGATCGCCGGGAGTTTGGAGTTGGGATCGGCCACGTACTTGGCAAGGGATAAGAAGGAGGCAAACAGGGTCCCGGTGACAATACCGCAGAGAATGAGCGTGAGCGTTTTTTCCCCCGATCTATTGACAACAGAAGCAATGGCGGCAGTAGTCAGCACGGCAATGATGCCGAAGATAAAAGCCGATAGCTGGATAAACACGATGCTCGCTGAAAGAAGGATGGCCAGGGCCGCGCCGAAAGCCGATCCGGCCGTCACGCCAAGGAGGGATGGCTCGACCATGGGGTTGCGGAATATTCCCTGGTAGCACGCACCCGACCCGGAAAGTGAAGCGCCTACAATCAGAGCTGCGCACACCCGCGGCAGGCGCACGTTGAACAGCACCAGATGCGCCGGGCTGTCCTGCAGTGCCGGTGACAGATGAAGAGAGCCCGCCAATATTGCCAGTACATCATGAATGCCTATGGGATAGCGCCCAATTGAAAGCGATACGAAAACCAGCAACAGCAGGCTCGCTGCAAGCCCCCCAACAACGACGGTATGGTTAGCGGGAGCCGGCAGTGCAACAGCCGGTTTTTCCGCATCGGATTTGACTGATATCATAGTTTTTCCATTATAGGACTTTGATGGAGTAATAAGCCCCTTGCGCGCAGGCCAGGCAGGTCGGTCCATGAGGTCCGTCAACATCCTTGCCGTCGAATACCTTCTCCCCGCACACACTGCAATCCACGATCCGTTTCGGACGTCCGGGCTGCTCGAATTCAGGAAGCTCAAAATTCACCTCATCCCATGCCACCACCTCCTCGTCGGACAAGCCGAGAATCTCCCTCATGGCGATTTCGTCGTCGCCGGGTTGCGGCCCACGGTATTCGACCCGGACCCGATACGCTTTCCCCGTTGTGCAATTGAGAAATGTAGCCGCCATCTTTCCGTATTTATGGAGTTTCAACGTTCGTCGGCCAATGCGGGTTCCGGTGACCGTCAGGACGGCATCGGCGATACACCGTTCATTTTCAACGGCGACGATTATATCGCGCGGCGTGGCCGGCGCGGCCAGTTCCATGCCTTTTGCAGCGACCCTGACGCCGAGAATCTGCCCCATGCACAGGTGCCCGTGAAAAGCGATGCATTTGTCCAGCATTGCTTCATATTCAGCGCGTGATCTGCTCATCCACACACTCCTTGTTTTAGTTCGATAGTGCTATTTTTTAAAGTTGAATGAAATGTTGCCGTAGAAACCGCGGCCTTCTTCCGGATATCCTTCGGACAGGCTATAGTTGACGTTTCCGACATTGGTACATCCGGCGTAGAGCGTGAACCATTTGACCGGCACTTCGCCGCGAAGATTGAATACGGTGAAGGGAGAGGTTCGATATTGACCGTTGCTTGTGCTGCTACGCTGGCTGCCGTACTGCAGGTCTGATGACAAACCGAAATGTTCTAGGGGAAAGTAATCGATTCCCGCACGAATCTCTGTGGTCGGCAAATCGACAAAATAGAGCGCAGGGGTTGTCAGGTTCCGATGCGTGATATAGGAACCGTTTGCAAACATGGAAAGAGCGTGGAGCCAGTCCGACTGCAGCGGCAGCTTGTACGTGAGCGACAGTTCCGGCGCCGGTAACGCCCAGGCACCGGTCGAATCGAGTTCCGGGCCTGCGAACCGGGCACGACCGGCATTCTGCTGCTGAGATTTTCCACTGTCGACGTTGTTTATTGTCATGATAACATTATAGAGCTGCGATTCGAACAGCGAGAAATCGACGTTGAATCCTTTGAAAAGATTTGCCGCATAGCTCAGCTGGGTATTGATGGCGTATTCCGGCGATAGGCTCGGGTTGGGAATTGCCGTGCCGAGGCGGAACGAGTAGCGGTCTTTCATATTGGGGAAACGCGTCCGCCGTGCCACCGATGCCGAGAGCGTCTGCCGGTCGTCGGGCTGGTAATAGAGCGCAATCTGACCATCGAGCGCATCTTCCGCAGGCCGGTTTTGAAACTGGGAGAGGCTGTACTGGTAGATCTTCTTTCCGGGCTTGACGTTGCTCCACAGGCTGTCCGCCTCCACCACCTCCCGGATGTTGTAACCGATGCCCGGAACAATGGACCACTCTTTTCCGAAGCGCATTGCGTTTTCAACGCCTATGCCAACAGTCTGATCCTTCATATAAATGTCGGGTTCCTGGGGAAAAATCGGTTGCGAAGAACTCGACGTATCATTTGCCCAGTTTTCCTCATAGTGGACATCATATTTATACCGTAAATTTGCTTTAAGACTGTCATTGAATTCCGGTGAAGATGAAAAACCGTTGCCGTATTCAACTTCTCCCCCTGCTGAGTAATCATTGTATATCGATTTGAATGAAGAGCCCTTAAGCTGGGTGGAGTACGTGGAATCGTCGTAGGCATTGAGGGAGTTGTGATAATTGACATAATATAGCGAGGCTTTGGTATATCCGGCCGATCCGAACTGCCAGTTGCCGATGAGGTAGGCGCTGTTCACGTCATAGAAGGGCCATTTCCAGAAACGATATTTGTTGTCGGCGGATGCGGTATCCTCCCCCGCGTACGGGGAAACGCCCTTTACCCCGTGCTGCATCTGGCCGATGATGCTGATCTCGTCTCCGGGTTCCGGATTGTATCCAAGCCGGAGGGAAACCTTATCGTCGGAATATGCCGAGTTCGCGCGGATGTCGCCGCCGCTCCGGGTGAAAATGCTTCCCTCTTTTACATCTTTCGGCGCCGCAGTGAAATCGGGCGAAAGATGGTAATCACCTTGATCGATGTACGAAAGCGAAAGCATCCCATACCAGGCCCCCTGCCGGGAACCGAGGTTGGCATCACCGGTGAAGCCCAGATTGTTTGCACCGATATCCCCCGAAACATCGAGCGGCGAGGTCGGCTTACGGCTCACGATATTGATCACGCCTCCCATGGTATTGGGACCGTACAGGATCGATGTCAATCCCTTTTCAACCGAAATTTTGCCCGCATCGAAAGTGCTGAACCGGGCGAGGTCGATATTGCCGTCATAAGGGACATAAATCGGAATACCATCGATATACAGCCCGATTTCCTGAGAACTGAACCCCCGGATAAATATCTGCCGCTCGTTTCGGGGCCCGATATTTTCGAGGTCGATGCCCGGAAGTGTGGCAGCCGCGTCGGCAACGTCCTTGATATTTTCTTTCGCAATAGTCCCTTTGTCGACAACCGATCCCAGGTCTTCAGCTTTGCTTGCGTGGTGACCTACAACGGTGATTTCACCCAGCTTATAGATTCCGCTGGTATCTTGAACCGCCGTCGCATGCGAAGTGTCTGCCAGCCGTTCAGTTTGAGATGAATCGGCTATTGAGTCGCCAACGGCTGCAGCAGGCATGCCGGTAAAAAGAGACAGCGATACCAATGCCCACATCGATCTTCTTAAGGTGTTTTGCCTTGTCCTCATTATTCCTCCTTTAAGATAGTCAGGTCGTTGTATTCTGTTTTATATAACGGCAATTCGTCAAATCTGATCGTTTTCGGTATCTTTCAGCAGGTTTATTTTCCTCAGTGCGCCAACCGGGGCATGCGCGATACTTCCGCCGCCCCGGCAGCAGTAACGCAGAATGGCGGCATAGTCGTCGATGACCGTTCCTCCCACCTGATGGAGCCCGAAATCAAAAAGGACCGGGCTTACCGGTACGGTGGGGCCCATGATCACCCGATACCTGGCGCGGGGAGTTCGCCGGACCACCTCCTCGAAGGTGTCATTGACCAGCGTAAGGCCGGTTATCAAAACCAGCTCCGCATTCGAAAGGACTTCATGCGAATCGTCCCAATGGATGTCACCAGGACGAGGAAAAAGCTCTATTATGTCGACCGGAAATCCTTGCAAACGCCAGTTCTCCGCCTCGGCAAAATGGCCGATAAAGCAGGTTTTATGCTCGCGTGCGAATTCATGGTTACGATCTATTGCGTTTCCTTCCGCGTAATGGGCCGGCGCCGGGAGAATGCTTTTCAGGCAAGCCATACCCACGGCACGTTTGAGAGTTTCCCGTGAATTAAGGAACTCCCCGGCAATTTCAAGCGCATTCCTGCCGATGAGGTGGCCCATATAGGTATCCATTCCATGCGGCTCCACAAGACCGGGCATACCATTCAGTAGCGTGGACATGGCGTACGATTTTGAATTAACAATCACCCAGTTCAGAAAAATGTGAACTTCCAGTATGACCGCATCCCTATCCGCAGCTTGGCACAATCGATCCAACATTTCTTTTGTCATTGTTCAGCGCCTTCCTTTGCCGGCATCATTTCCCTCTATCAAGTGGTCATACAGCTGCCATCGTTTCGACAGACTTGGAAAAGTCTGAGTTTCCATTAGCATATCCTTTTTTGCGCTCTATAACTTTTTATATGACGCATTGCTGGTCGGAGCTTTTCACAAAATCGTTTAATACACAGGCAATCACCATTTCTGCAATGAGGGTGACATAGCTGCTTGTTATCTGCTGCGGCCTATTACCAAGCAGTTCATAAGTATCAGCACTTAAAACCGTTCGCGGTGAGCTTGTCGAACCATGAACGGCCTGCCATTATTGCTCGCCCTTCGACAGGCTCAGAGCGAACGGTTTTTGCCGGAGATCTTACTTATGAACTGATTGGTAATGCGACTTCATTACATGGGTAATGCCAGGATTACCTGCTGCGCGCTGAAACCCGCCCAAACCGGTTCGCCTTCCCTGAGACCGAGCGACTTACCGCTCTCCATGGTGATCACTGAAGTCAGAATTTTGCCTCCGGGCAGTTCGATAATAACTTCACCATTGACATTTCCCATACGGACCTCGATCACCTTGCCCGCCAGCATGTTTTCTGCACTGCATTTTACCGGAGCAATGCCCGGGAAAAGAATGACCGCAGGTGCCTTTACAAGGACGATAGCTTCTTTGCCCGGGACCAGGGAAAGATCATCACAACTTTCATTCGTAATCAAAGCGACAATATCGACATTATCGCCTATATCCACAACAATTTCGGAATTTATCATGCCCCTTATTACCTTTTTAACGATTCCTGCGAGCTGATTACGTGCACTTGTTTTCATGCATAGTCCTTTAACCAACTTGAAGAAATGCTCGGTATCCGGCTTAACATCCTCAAAAGCAGAGAATGCCTTTTCGTAGCTTCTCTCGAGCGAGCTGTAGAGAACGAGTAACGATTTTCCGTATTCGGACAGTTGGGTTCCGCCGCCGTGACGCCCGCCGGTCGTGGTCACAACGACCGGATGGGCCGAAATATTATTGATCCGATAAATCAGGTCCCATGCCGACTTGTAACTCATCGGCACGGCTTCCGCAGCCTTTGAAAGAGATCCCTTTGAATCGATCTGGCGAAGCAATTCAATCGCCTTCCCCATAATCAAGTCTCGTCCGGCAAAAAGAAGCCATAGAGGTGCTGCAAGGTGTTCAAAGGAACCCGGAGACATTCGACCGCCTTTCTGTCATGCGAGCTGGATCGATAGGTAATTATTTATACAACGCTCGATCGAGGCTTTCATTTTTTTCGCTTCTCCGTCTATAGGGCAACCATCATGCCAATGTAGGAAGAAGCATATCATGCTCATCGGTAACCCATTGATAAAACAATAAATCCATGAGGTCAGGTCATTCCCGGCAATCTAACGTTTAGAATTAAAAGGGTACCTTCCGGTAGGGCTGGTCCGTTGTGTCCTACCATTCGGTAACCCCGGCAGGAAACGAAAAGATTGTTTTTCTGCACCCGGAGAACCCAGCCCGGCCTGAAACCTGACCGACGAACAAGACTTCCAACCGTATTCCATAGTGTAAAAGAAGGGATAGTGCGGGGGATAGGGTTCTGTTCTCAGCAATCGAACATAGCGGGGTTGGCTGCTCGCCTTGTGCCACTCAGCTATAACCGGTGAGCTTATTCGTGCATTTTTTCGATCGCCACAGGCCACAAAAGGATCTGATGCAAAGGGGTTTGAATGAGGTTATAGCGTGGCAATCGGTCGGCAATGGCAGAGAAAGAGGTCCTTGGTTGAATGCCTCACCCATGAGCGAAGCCTTCAAGAAAGCCTGCTTCAATAAATCGGGTCTCGTGTCACGGCAGGACTCAATTATGGTTATCCGTAATAACTCGCGAACCGCCGTATACTGAACCGTGCGTATGGTGGCGAGAGGTCGGAGGGCTTATGCCCTCCGACCTCTCAACGCAATTTGATGGGGTATGCCTTATTGAACGAGCATGATTTTCTTTTCAAGATTCCTGCTGCCCGAGGTGAGGTGAACCACATAGCTTCCCTTGCCGACCACCCCCTTAGCCAGAACAAAAGAGAGCGGACCCTCTGCATTTTTCCGATAGACGGCCCTGCCGGCCATATCGACCAGAGTCAGATTAAAGGCTCCGGGCATCCGGACCGTGAAAAGGCACTTGCCGTTTATCGCGGCGTTGACTTCTAAATCCTTGTCCGCGAAAACCTGGACGCTTGAGTGCACACCGACGGGGGCATTTATCCAAGGCATTTCGGTAACGCGAAGCTTGGCCGAGCCGTACGGAATCAACTCGATGCTGGTGTCGCGCCCGGCAACGGTCGATGCGAGAGGACTGACCGGTGGATCGCTGGCGTTTGAGGAATCCATCTTCCAGTTGGTCAATATCCTTCCCTGCGCCTTCAGCACTACCGGCGGATCCTGTGTCCATGTGGTAAAGGATGTTGCGCCGGGTGCGTACACCTGTTCTCCTATCTGGGCGAACGGTACGACGCTGGATATAGGATTGCGCACGACCGTAATAGAGCCCGCCGGATTAGTGGGGTCAATTTTCAGACCAACGTTCCACGCTGTGGTCGGGTCGATTTCCCAGTCTCGGGAACCCTGGCCGTTGTTTGCCAGCTGCTTCCACGTTTCGCCGATCTTAAGGCTATACCAGAGCGGCCCGCGCATGACGCATATGGAGTTGTTCCAGCGGTTTTCGGTCCGGATTGCCATCGGAAAAGTGAGGGTGATGCTGTCGCCGGTATGCCATGTCCGATTGATCACGCAGACACTCCCTGCCGCAGGATTGGCCGTACCTGCAGGAGTCTGGACTGTGGCATTGGTTTCCCAGCTCGGAATACGGAAACAGATCGGAAACGAGTCGGTTTTTGAAAGGGATAATTTAAAGCCCATCGTGCCATCGAAAGGATACTCGGTGGTTTCGGTTATGGTCGCGTTGGCGCTGTCGCTCCCGACCAGAGCCGATACCTGGCAGGGCCCGTACATTGAAGCAAGAAGACCGTTGTCCTGGGTGGCCATCCAGAGGTATTCCACATACCGCGGCCATGCCTGATGAACATTACAGAGACAACAGGGGTAATTGGGCTGAAGCGCATATTCGTTGGATGTCGAATTGTTGGTGTTCCATGGCCTGTTGGCATTATTGACCAGGACCTGATTGGCTTGCTGATCATACTGGTGTGCCCACAGGTCGGCGGTATTGGTTCCTGCAAAACAGTTGAGCACCAGGTCTTCGGCACGGTCGGCAACCGGTATGTCGCCGAAAGCCTGGAAGAGCATTTCCATTGAGAACGCCATTTCGGCGACACCGCACAATTCCAGGCCGCGGGTCGGTTGCTTACCGGTCAGGTTTTCATCGGCGTCGAACCTGCCGGCGACGGAGCCGTGATACTTGTCGATGAGCGGAAGGCCTTGCGTATAAATTACTTTATAGGTGGAGTCTTTGCTTTGCAGATAATACAATGCGTATTTGTAGGCCTGGGTCAAATTGACATTATGAACATACATGGTATAATTCGTCGTTTTATTGGCCGTGTCTTTGTAGGTAAAATTCTGGTAATTGCTGCGCCAGTCGTTTATAATCGTCAAACAGGACTTGGTTATGGCATTGAGAATGACCGTGTCGCCGGTATGGTTGTACAGCCAGTAGGCGGGGGCGATATGATCCGGCTTCCGGTTGGTCGAGGTAATGTTGCCGACAAGACCCGCCTTATTGACGTAATGAAAATAATTGGTCATGAATGGAATGACCCTGCTGTCGCCGGTTATTTCGTAATACTCGGTCATGACCCGGCACACGCTCATATGATCGAATGACTCGGATGTATCGGAGGAACTGCTGAGGAAATTGCCGTCGGATTTCTGGCTGTTGATGAAATAATCGACCGCCGCCTTGGCTTTAGTAATAAGCGTTGAATCGTTTCGCAGGTATGCAAGCATAATCAACCCTTCATAATAAGGGAAGATGTATTCGTTCGAGAGGTTAAGGCCTGAAAGAGTTTTCACAGGACTGTAAATCTCGTCCAGGTGGCCGGTAAGTGCGTTTGCCTGGACGTTCAGCTCGGTGCTCAGCCATCCCCGTGGCGTTACTGCGCCAAAGGGCAGTTTGGCATATTTAGTCGCCAGAAGCGGAGCCCGGCCCGAAGGATAATACTGGTTTGTCTGAGCGGGCAGGGCCTGTGACATGAAAGCCACGGCGATAAGAATCAGGATACCACGCATTTTCATGAGAAATCCTCCAATGACCGAAAGTTCAAGGTAGCAGCATAATATGCTTCTGGGCTGTGAATCATCAGATAAAATAACAAACGCCTGCTGAGATATCCCGAAAAATGATCCCTTTGCAGGTTTGCGTGGAGCAGGGATGTAAGCCCCCCGCCAACGGTGT